>JBEKGQ010000925.1:0-2954 GCA_050012715.1 Polyangiaceae bacterium | reverse complement strand
CGGTCCCGCAGGGCGTCCACGACGGCGTCCTTGGTCTTCTGCGCCACGAACTGCGAGTGCGTGAGCTGGCTCGACCGGGTCGTGGCCCTCACCGCGAGAGTCGTGCGCGGCGTCATCCAGGCCGACCAGTCGACGGCTCGCGCGCCCGCGTAGAGGGCGGCCCCGTCCCGCGCCTCGAAGACCGCCACCTCGAGCAGGACCCGCACCGCCACGCGCGACCACAGGCACGCACGCGCCGCGTCCAGCATCGCCCCCTCGAAGTGCACGCCGCCTCGATCGGCTCGCACGCCGCGCAGGCGCAGCTCGCGGAGCTCGTCCCGGAGCGCGGGCTCCGTGCCCTTGGCGGCGGTGGCGAAGAAGCGCACGCTCCGGGTCTCTAGGCGCGGCCGTGGAGCGCGGCGTGGAAGCTCCGCGTGCGCTCGACGATGCGGCCGAGCGACAGCGGGAACGTCATGTGCCCGCCCGGGATCCACTCGATGGGCGGCTCGCCCCACGCGCGCCACTGGGCTTCGACGAGCGGCGCCGCGATGTACACGTCGTCGCGCGCCATGATCCAGAGCTGCCGCTCCGGCGGCAGAACGGGCTTCAGCGTCCCGAGCCCGAGCCGCTGAAAGATGTCCCGCCGGCGGGCGCGGTCGACGCCGAAGCGCTCGAGGTCCGACTTCATGCGCCAGAGGATCGGCGCCTCTTCGACCGCCTCCGCGAGCTGCAGGTGACTGACGATCGGCACGATGTAGTCGGGCGTCGGCTCGACGCACGCGAGGACCATCGTGATGGAGCCGCCGAGGCTGATCCCGGTGACGCCCACCTCGGCGTATCCCTGCGCGCGAAGCCAGGCCATGAGCGTCCGCGCGTCGATGCACGACTGGCGCACCGCCTCGATCGAGCGCACGAGATCCGCGCTCCAGAAGAACTCGCCGTGAAAGAGCGCGCTCTTCGGGTTGCGCGCGCCGTGGAAGGGCAGCTGCACGTGGAGCACGTCGGCGTCGAGCGCCTCGTCGAGCTTCGGCAGCAGCACCGCCTCCTCCATCCAGGGGCCCGGCTCGAGCCAGCCGTGCACGTAGATGAGCGCACGCGTTCGCGGCCCGGAGCGCGGGTGCACCCACCGGGCCGTCACCATCTGGTTGCGCGCGTACTCGCCGGCGTGTCGCGCGCGGTAGTGCGGGCAGATGGGGACGTGCTGGCTGTGCCAGGTGAGCGTCTCCATGACGCGGCCGTGGGCGCGCGGAATGAAGGCCCGCTCGCGCACGACGTCGCGCGGGGCGACCGGCGCGGGGAAGAGCACGGGGATGGGCGCGTCGAGGTAGGGACCGAGGTCGTCGACCGTGTTGTGCTGCGCCGCGCGCAGGTGAAGCAGGTGGGTGAGGCCGCCGATGATGCGGTCGACACCTCGTCCGACGGATGGCATTCGAGCCAATCTAGTCGAGCTTCGGGGTGCGCCCACCTCGAAAGGGACCGCCGGCGTGGTGCCGGCCCCACGGCGACGCCCGGGGACCGCGAGCCTTCGCGGCGCCACGCATGATCCGCCGGGGCGGTACGACGTGTGCAACCCTGTAGGCCATGAACCACGGGGTCTTCTTCGCGATGTCGCTTCTTCTGGGAACGGTCGTCGGCTGCGGCGGTCAGGGCAACTTCGGCAGCGCGAAGGATGGCGGTGGCGGCGGCGCCACGGGCGACGCGCCCGCTGGCGGCGGCAAGGGAAGCGACGCGGGCGGTGCGGGCGGCGGAGAAGGGGGCGGCTCGCCGCCGGCCGACGCCGGGGGCTCGGAGGCGACGACCCCCTCGACGGACGGCGGCCTTCCGCCAGCGGGCTGGCTGTACACCGTCGCCGGCGACAACGTGGTCTACGTCTCCGACGGGAGCTCCGGCACGGTGTGGATGGGCCGCGGCGTCAACATGGATGACGTGTTCCTCTGCGGCTACGACGAGGGCTTCTGGATGACGAACCCGAGCTCCGAGCAGGCGCTGATCGGGATGCTCTCCGACCTCATGACCAACTGGAAGCCGACCTTCGTGCGGGTCTCGCTCGCGATGAACAGCTACATGCCCTACGGGATCAGCTGGTCGGCCAACACCTCGAGCTACGCCACGAACATGACGAGCTTCATCGAGGCGATCGGCGCGTACCCGAACACGTACGTGCTCGTCACCCTCCGCAGCGAGGCCACGATGGTGAACGCCTCGAACGCGACGTGCGCGCAGGGGGGCGACGACGCGGTGTGCATCCCGACCGCCGGCACCGACGCGACGTACAAGTCCCTGGTCGATGCGTTCAAGGACAAGCCGTACGTCCTCTTCGGCGTGTCGAACGAGCCGGGCGGCAACGACGGCACGCAGACGCAGATCACGTCGGCGATGAGCCACGCCGTCGGCACCATCCGCGCCGAGGAGGACGCGCTCGGCGTGCCGCACCACCTGGTCTCGGTGCAGGGTCTCTCCTACACGAGCAACATCGCCTTCTACGACTCGTCGCCGCTCCCGTACGACAACGTCGTCTACGAGCTCCATGGGTACCCGCCGCCGGCGAGCGGGTACACGCAGGCGCACATCCCGGTCATCATCGGCGAGTACGGCCCGAGCGGGACGGACACGTCGTTCACGACCGCGCTCTACGCCGACCTCGAGTCGAAGCACATCCCGAACCTCGCGTGGGACCTCGACACGTACAACGACTGCGCGCCCGATCTCGCGAACGTGACCGCCACGACCGCCATCACGCCGTCGGCCTGGGGCACGGTCGTGAAGGCCTACCTCAACGCGCACTGACGATGTGCGCCGCGCCCTGACGCGCGCTACTGCCGGCTCTGGAGGATCTGCCGTCGCGTCGGACCATGAGCGCGCGGCGGATGCGCGCCCGGGCCGGTCTCTCCGGTGCTGCTCGCGGACGGAGCCGCCGGGCTGTCCACGGGCGTGCTCCCGCGCGTCGCCGGGGCCGACGTCGCGGGCGGCGGTTC
>JBEKGQ010000924.1:0-2957 GCA_050012715.1 Polyangiaceae bacterium | reverse complement strand
CAGATCGAGCAGCGCGCGCATGTAGCCATCGACGTAGCCGTGGGCCCGGGCGATGCGCGCCCGTCCCCCGCCCGCGGCCGCGGCGGTGAGCAGGTCCCGAAGCATCGCTTGCAGGTTCGACAACACCTCGACCTTGGTGCTCATGCGCCGTTGGTAGACAACCGGGCGGGTGGGGGCCAACTATTGTGAGAACATACCCCGCGAGCTTGCGAGCGGATTGTGCGCGCCCGGCTCCCAAGGGGAGGCGGGCGTGAATAGTGGCGTCCGCCCCGGCGTTCCGGTAGACGGGTGCAGGGCAGGGAGAATGGAAGTCGACGCCGACGCTCGCGCCTACGACGCGCTGTCCCTGCACCCGCGCTTGCCCGATCTGACCGCCATGACGCGCGCGTCGATGACGGGGGCCGCCGAGGCGCGCCGGGCGGAGCGGCAGCCGGAGCGCATGGCCGAGATGGCCAAGGAGCTGAAGCTGTCGCGCGACGACGCGGGGACGCCGTTCGGGAACGCGCTCGACGTGCTGGAGCGCGGGCCGGAGGACGACGCCGAGCGCGCGCTGGCGTGCGCCCTGGCGGCGCAGGTCGTGGCGCTCCATCCGCCCAAGGAGCGCGACGACGAGGACCGGCTCGCGAACGATCTCCTCTGGCTCGCGGCGCACACCCCCTTCGATGCCACGGGGCTGCTCGATCGGGCGCTCGGCGAGCGGGCCGCCAACCTGTGGGACGCGCTGGCCGATCGCATCCGCCGCATCGACCAGGGAAAGCTGCCGACGCTCGGCCGCGGCGAGGCGCTCGTCGCGGCGGTGGCGCTGACGGCGTCGCGCTCGAAGGGGGCCATGCGGCAAGCGCAGGCGCTCGCCGGCGAGGTGCGCGACCGAAAGCTCGGTCGCGTCCTCGGGACCGGGGCGGAGCGCGAGGCGGTGGAGCCGGTCGTGGGCGAGATGGCACCGGCGCCGCGAAGCGTGGCGCTGACGGCGCTCCTCGCCGTGACGGGGATCCTGTTCGTCGTGCAGGGGGTGAGGCTCCTCGCGCGCGTCGCGCTCGCCTACAAGAAGCCGGCGGAGCTCACGCTCGCCGACGACGGGGGCATCCGGGTGCGCTGGCGCATCGAGATGCTCGGGCGGACGCTGCGCGATCGCGACGTGCTCGTCCCGCGCGCCGCGCTGCTACGGGCGACGCGGGAGGTTCGCTACCCGAGGGTCGCCCTCTACGCGGGGCTCCTGGCGCTCGCCGTGGGCAGCTACGTCGGCGTGTCGGCGTTCGTCGACGGGGTGCGGGCGGCCTCGCCGTCGCTGCTCGCATCGGGGCTCGCCATCGTCGCGCTCGGGCTCGCGCTTGACTTCGCGCTGTCCAGCGTCGCGCCGGGCGCGCGCGGGAGGTGCCGGCTGCTCCTGGTTCCGCGCGACGGCGCGAAGCTGTGCGTCGCGGGCGTAGAGCCGAAGCGGGCGGATGGGGTGCTCGCGCGGCTGTCGCGGCCGGCTTGAGGGCGGTCGGAGGGGCCTCCGCGGCACGGCGAACGTGAACGGTGACGGGAGAACGTGAACGGTGACGGGAACGAGCACGATGGGGTCGTGCACGAGCCCGAGCCGGTGGACGTTCACGCGAAGGAGTCACGGGCAGGGGCGGAGCACGTGGCCCACGCGGCCGATGGGGACATCGCTCGAGGGTATGGAGGCACTTCTCCGTCGGAGGGAGGCCTCCATGCGTGGGTATGGAGCCACTTCTCCGTCGGAGGGAGGCCTCCATGCGTGGGTATGGAGGCACTTCTCCGTCGGAGGGAGGCCTCCATGGGTGGGTATGGAGGCACTTCTCCGTCGAAGGGGGGCCTCCATGGGTGGGTATGGAGCCACTTCTCCGTCGAAGGGGGGCCTCCATGGGTGGGTATGGAGGCACTTCTCCGTCGAAGGGGGGCCTCCATGGGTGGGTATGGAGCCACTTCTCCGTCGAAGGGAGGCCTCCATGGGTGGGTATGGAGCCACTTCTCCGTCGAAGGGAGGCGTCCACGGGTGGGTATGGTGGCACCACTCCCTCACGTCGGGCCGCGACTCGAGCCCAGTCATGCCCGGGAAGCTGCCGTCACCGTGACTCCTGCTCGTTACCCTTCACCGGCTCGGGCACGTGCACGACGCCATCGTGCTCGTTCACGTCACCGTTCACGTTCTTCCGTCACCGTTCGCGCTCTCCCGTGACGGGCAAGGCGCTATGGCGCCCCCGCCGGCGTCACCTGCTCGCCGACCACCGCGTCCAGCTTTCCCGCCGACGCCCGCAGGTCGAAGCGCACGCTTCGCGCCGCGTCCGCGGCCGCGCAGGCCCGCACGCTCGCGGCGTGGGCGGCCTGGGACCGGTCGATGTCGGCCGCGTCCGCCGGGCTCGACGCCCGCAGGTCGATGCCCGTTCCATCGCCCTGGACGCCGACCGTCACGTGGAGACAGCGCCCCGCGGGCACGTTCTCCGTCCACGACAGCTCGTGGGACGCGTCGAGGGACACCGCCCGCGCCGGGGCCCCCTTCCCTTCGAGGAGCATGTCCGGCCCCGCCGCGGCTCGCGCCAGCATGCGCGACGCCGCCAGCGGATGCGCCAGGAACGCCGCGTCCCGCCACCGCTCCGGGCGGAGCGCCACCACGTAAGGCCCGGGCCGACCGCGCGTCTCGAGCTCGAGGCGCGCCGCACCCCGCGCGCACGCGAAGAGCGCGACCGCCGTCGACGCTTCCCCCGACGCAAGCAGGCCACCCGCGTCGTCCCACACGCTGGCCTCCAGCAGGCCGAGCGGCGCCCCCGCGACCACGTCGACGCGCGCGCACGCGCCGCCGAGCGTCTTCATGTCGATGGGCACCGTCACCCGGCGCCCGAGCGCGAGGGTGCCCGTGCTCGTCGCGACCGGGGCCTCGTAGCCGCTCTTGGCCAGCATCGTGTCCCGCGCGTGGCGCGCGGTCGCGAGCGGCTGCTGCGCCGCGGCCCAGGCGA
>JBEKGQ010000923.1:0-2962 GCA_050012715.1 Polyangiaceae bacterium | reverse complement strand
AGGACGACCCCTTCGACGATCCCGCGCCGGCGAAGGACCTCCCCGCGCTCGCCGATCTCCCGACCCTTCCCGCGCTCCGGGCCCTCCCCGACGCCCCCGACCTCCCGGCGCTTCGCGCGCTCACCGCGCTCCCCCCGCTCGGCGCCGCCCCGACGCACACGCCCCCGCTCACTCACGCGCCCGCGCCCGCGCCCGCGCCCGCGTTCGCGCCCGCGCCCGCGCCCCCTTCGCTCATCTCCCTCCCCGCCGTCCCCTCCGCCACCCTCGGCCAGTACGACGAGTACCAGCGCCCCATCGCCGCCTTCTCCATCGATGCGAGCCCCGTCACCGTCGCCGCCTTCCAGCGGTGCGTCGCCGCCGGCGAGTGCACCCGGCCGGCCTGCGCCTCCGCGCCCGGCGACGAGGCGCGCGTCACCTGCGTCGACCTCGCGCAGGCCAAGTCGTACTGCGCCTTCGCCGGCGAGCGCCTCCCGACCGAAGAGGAGTGGGAGCACGCGGCTCGCCAGGCGACTGCCATCGCGATGCAAGGGACCGACGACGCCGCCGAGTGGACCCTCAGCCCGTACTGCTTCTTCTGCGGCAAGGACGACGAGGTCGTCCGCGGCGGCCCGGCGCGCAACCCGGCGCTGCGCGGCTGGCGCTCCCCCACCACGAAGGACGCCAACGTCGGCTTCCGCTGCGCGAAGAACGGCTGATCCTCAGCGCCCCGTCGACACCTCGATCACCTCGACCTCGCTCTCGTCGTAGCTCGACGCGCCCCACGGCAGCGCCGCGAGCAGCGTCTGCGCGTGGACCCGGAACGACGGATCGAGCGTCCCCGTCGCGGCGGAACGAAGCGCGTCGGCCGCCTCCAGTGCGGACGCGAAGCGGTCGGCCGGGTCCTTGGCCAGCGCGATGGCGAGCACGATCTCCACGTCGGTCGGCAGCCCCGGCACGAGCTGCGAGGGACGCGCCGGGCTGCGGTACACGACCTGGTAGAGGATCTGCGGCGTGTCCGGCCCCGAGAACGGCGGCTGCCCGGTGAGGGCGCGGTAGAGGACGGCGCCGAAGGAGAAGACGTCGCTCCGGTGGGTGACCTCGCGGCCGCCCGCGGCTTGCTCCGGGGACATGTACCCGGGCGTCCCGACGATGAGGTCCATCGTCAGGGTCCCGCTCGTCCCCGCGAGGCGCGAGACGCCGAAGTCGAGGATCTTCCACACCGGGGCGGCCGCGTTCTGCTGCGCGAGGAAGAGGTTCTGCGGCTTGAGGTCGCGGTGCACGATGCCGGCCTGGCGGGCCGCCTCGAGCGCGCGGGCCACCTGCTCGCCCAGCGCCACCACCTCGTCGAGCGGCAGCGACCCGCGCTGGCGCAGGTGCCACGCGAGGTCGTGCCCGCGGAGGAGCTCCATCGCGATGTACGGCGCGCCGTTGGCGCCGATCGTCCCCACCTCGTAGATCGCGACGACGTTCGGCCCCTCTAGCTTCGACACCGCCTCACCCTCGCGGAGGAAGCGCGTCACGAGCTGCTCGTCCCGCAGCATGCCCGACTGGAGCAGCTTGATCGCCGCGTCCCCACCGCCGTCGGTGTCGGTGGCGGCGTAGACCTCGCCCATCGCGCCGCGCGCGATGAGGTGGCGGATGGCGTACTTGCCCGCCATGAGGCCGGTGTAGGGGCCGGCGCGCCCGGCCGCCATGCGCATGAGAAAGTCGAGGTCCCGGTTGGCCTCCTCGAGCTGCGCTTCGCGCGTCCGCATCTCGCGCATCGCGGCGACGGCGCGGTCGAGGGCGTCGAGCGTCGCCCGGCGCGTGACGCGCGCTTGCCAGACCGCGAGGCCCATGACGACCGGCACGAGGAGCACCGCGGCGAAGCGCGGCACCTGCGCGATGGCGAGCACCGGCGCGAGGCCCTGGTCGGGCAAGAAGCCGCCCGCGATGAGGGCCGAGAGCAGGCCGTAGCCGCCGGCCGCGAGCGCCGGGACGCCGAACGCCGTGACGCGGTCGTCGCTCATGGCGAAGAACGACACGCCGAGGACGACGAGCATCGGCGCCGGCGACAGGACTCCGAGGTAGAGCGCCACGACGAGCGACGCGCCGACCGCCACGCCGCCGAAGAGCCGCGCGACTCGCGGGGCGTAGTCGATGGGGCTGCGCGCGAGCCACCAGGTGCGGACGGCGACCGCGCCGAGGACGACGAGCGCGACGGCGAAGGCGATGCGCAGCCACAGGGCTCCGCCGAGGAAGTACTGCGAGACGAGCCCGGCCGAGCAGAGGACCACGACGACGCGGGCGAAGCCGCGAGCGCGCGCGGAGTCCTGCCGGCGGAGGGCGAGCTCGGAGCTCTGGGTGACCGAGGCGGCGAGATCCGCGCCCGGATCCTCCGGGGGCAGGCGGCTGAGCGAATGTGGCGCCTGGGACGCCGCCGCGTCCTCGGGATGCGGGCGCGGCAGGGTGGCCTCTTCTCCCTCCTGGAGAACGGGGCCTCCGCGTGCCGTCGAGTCACCGAGGTCCCCCACGATGAAGAAGCGTACTTTATCCTGTACTATCCGCCCAATGAGCGACGATCCGGTGCTCGTGACGCACGCCCTCCTCCCCGTCGGCGCGGGGGCGACCGACGTCGGTCAGCGTGACCACAACGAGGACCACGTGCTCCTCCGCCCCGAGCTCGGTCTCTTCGTGCTCGCCGACGGCGCGGGGGGGCACAACGCCGGCAACGTGGCGAGCGCGCTCGCCGCCACCACGGTGGCCAACGTCTTCGAGACGAGCGCCGCGACCCTGGGACGCCGCCCCGAGATCGACGAGTTCGGCCTCTGGACCATGGCGCGTCGTCTCGCGACCGCCGTGCAGCGCGCGAACGCCGAGGTCATCGACGTCGCCAAGAAGACCGCGAAGTACCAGGGCATGGGGACGACCCTCGTCGCGCTCGCCTTCTCGGCGGACGGCGACATCGTCCACGTCGCGCACGTCGGCGACAGCCGCTGCTACC
>JBEKGQ010000922.1:0-2963 GCA_050012715.1 Polyangiaceae bacterium | reverse complement strand
TCCACGTGCTGGGCACCCCCGTTGGGGGCCGAGAGGCAGGTGTCCGGCACGGCCGATGCGATGTAGGCCGGCGTGTCGTTGCAGCCGTCGCCGCTCGTCACGGTGACCGCGCCGTTGCACGCGAACGCGCCCACGACCTGGCAGGCGCCGCAGGCGCAGCTGCTCGCGCTGCTCTGCGCGTTCGCGAGCAGGGTGGCGGCGTCGAAGCCGGCGCCGCACCCGCCGTCCGTCACGCTGACGGGCTGCCACCCCGGGGGAAGCGTACCGAGGCAGGCGGCGTCGAGCGTCGTGCAACCGGGGGGGACGCTCGCCTCGATCCCCGTCTCGTCCGTGCCGGATGCGTCGTCGCCGGTCGCGGTGGCGTCGCTCGCGCCGGCGTCTCCGGCGGCGCCGAGCCCGCCCAGGGGGAGCCCGCACGCCGCGGCCGCCCCGAGGGCGCCGCCGATGAGGCCCAAGGCTGCGAAGAGACGCGTGCGCGCGGCCACGCCTGAGCCTAGCGCGATGCGTCGAAGGCGACACGGCCGCGCTTCGACTATCGCGGCCTTCCTCGATAGACTCGGGGGGATGGCCGAAGGGACACCCGCGAAGCGCCAGCTCGGGGGCTTCGGGAGCGGGTTGGTCCTCGGCCTCGGCTGGGCCCTCGCCATCGTGCTCGGCAGGGCTCGCGTCCACAACCAGGACATCGTCTGGTGGGCGATGCGGGCGATCGACGATGTCTTCGCGCGCGTGCTGTCCGGGTTCCCCGGCCTCATGGAGATGGCTCACCGCTTCCTCGTCTCGACGGTCAATGACCTGGGGCGCACGCTCATCCTGACGCTGGCCCTCGGCACGGCCGCGGCCCCGCTCGGCTTCGTCGCCCGCATGGTCGCCCGGGCGCGCCTCCGCGCCGGGCACCGTGATCCGCTCGATCGCCTGCGTTCGTGGGCGTCCCGACCCCTGCCCGGGACGATGCTGGCCGCCGCATTCTCGGTCCTCTCGCAGGCGTTCATCTTCTACGTCGTCTACGCCGAGCAGGTCGGTCACTGGGAGGCCGGCTACTACGTGATCGCGGCCCTCCTCGCCGGTGTCGCGCAGTTACCCTTCTCGCGCGGCGCACTCCGGGCGCTGCTCGCGCCTACGCTGCCCGATCGCGGCGGCGGCGAGGCGTCGTTCGCCATCGGCGTCGACGAGATCCGCTTCGACGCCGTGGCGGTGACGCGGGAGACCCGCGCCGCGGTGGCGACCCTGACCGCCCTCACCCTCGGCGTCGTCGCGTGGCTCCTCTCCATGCCGACGCTCGCGCTCTTCAAGGACCCCCGCGTCTTCACCGTGGTCCCGCTCTACATCCTCGTCGCGGCCGGCGGGGCGCTCCTCTTCCGCGGAGCGTCGCGCATCTCCGTCGGCGTCGACGGCATCTACGTCGGCGGGACCTCGCGCGCCCGCTTCTTCGCGTACCGCGACCTCGACGAAGTGCGTGTGCACGGCGGTGACCTCGAGCTCGTGCGCCACGGTCGCGTAGCCCTGCGGCTCCAGCTTCACGGGGAGGATGCGGCGCGACGCGACGCGATCGTCGAGCGCATCCGAGAGGCGCTTGCCCGCGTGAAGGACGTGGAGCGTGACGCGGCGGCGAACTTCGTTGCCTCCCGGTCGACCGACAAGGTGGCCCAGTCCGCGCGCGGAGGTGGGGATTACCGGATGCCCTCGGTCTCCCCCGAGGCGCTCTGGGCGCTGGTCGAAGGGGCCGCGGTGGCGGCGCCGACCCGCACCGCCGCGGCAGAGGTCCTGGCCGGCGCCGGTGGCGTGGCCGAGCGCGCGCGGCTCCGGGTCGCGGCCGCTCACTGCGCGGATCCTCGCGTCCGCCTCGCGCTCGAGGAGCTCGCCGACGACGAGGGTGACGAGCCGGCCGCCAGCTACGGGGAGCCGCAGACGAGCACGTCGAGGTCGCCGGCGAGGATGTAGCCGCCGCTCTGGAGGTCGATCTTCATCTTGCCGACCGCGTCCTTGGCCGTCGGCGCGGAGACGACCGTCACGAGCCCCGACGGCTTGAACGTCGCCGAGACCTGCTTCTTCCGGAGGAAGGCCGCCTCACCCAGGTTGCCGCCCTTGGCGCGCCGGAGCGCGGAGAGGTCCGTCTTGTAGCCGTCCTTCCACGGCACCATCAGCATCATCGACGCGTCCGCCGACTTCGGGTCCGCCACGCAATCGCTCCCCTCGTGGATCAGGATGAGCACGCGCCCGTCCTTCTGCACAGGGCCGGCGAGCTGCGCCAGCTTCGGCGAGAACGGCTTGCCGTCGATGTCGCCCGTGGCACCCGGCACGGGGTGCACCGCGGCGGGGGGCGCGGTCGCGGCGGCCGCGGTCGCGGGGGCGGGCTTCGTCGACGCGCCACCGGTGGCGGCGGCCGAGGTGTCCGCGGACGCTGCCGTCGTGGAGGAGCCCGAGCCGGAGGTCGTCGCGCCCGACGACCCCGAGGCTTCGAGGGAAGAGGTGTCGGCCTCCGACGCGGCCGGCTTCGCCGTCCCGCCGCCGCAGGCGAAGAGCACGAGGAGGGAAGAGCAAGGCAGCAGCAGCGAGAAACGCATGGGGAAGCAGCCTATGCTCCCGACGTGCCGTACGTCTACGTCGCCGCCGCCATCGTCGGCCTCGTGCTCCTCGCGGCCTCGCTCTTCGGTGCCGGGCACGACCATGGCACCGGGCACGACAGCTCGACCGACGGCGACGCCTCGCCGATGCTCGCCCTCCTCTCGGTCCGCGTCTGGACGTACGTGCTCGCGTTCGGGGGCGTCACGGGCGTGCTCCTCCGCTACGTGGGGCACGAAGGCGAGCCGACGTCGGGCATCGGGGCCGTCGTGGTCGGCGTCCTCGCCGCCGCGATGGCGCGCTTCGTCATCGGTCGCGCCTCCCGCAGCGGCGCCTCGGGCACCGTGCGGTCGACGGATCTGGTGGGCAAGTCGGCCGCGGTCCTCGTGCCGTTCGGCGGAGCC
>JBEKGQ010000921.1:0-2967 GCA_050012715.1 Polyangiaceae bacterium | reverse complement strand
GTCCGTGCTCATCAGCATCATGATGGTCGTCGTCGTCCCGAAGGTGACGAGCATCTTCGCGAGCCTGGACCGCGCGCTGCCTTGGTACACGTCCCTGCTCATCACCGTCTCGTCCGCGATCGGGTCGAGCGAGATGCTGGGCATCGTCGTCATGATCGTGACGATCACCTTGAGTCGGCGCGCGCTGCGCATCGGCACCGCGAAGGGCGCAGCGCGCAGCCCCGCCGCCGCGGTGTTCGCGACCGCGGCCCTCGGGTTGCTCGTCACCTTCGGCTTCGTCGTCGAATCGGTGAGCGCCTACGCCATCGGGCTCGGAGCGGGCCTCGCGATCGCGCTGCTCCTCGCGAGGCTTCTCAACTACATCGCGACGCCGGCGGGCAAGATCAGGAAGGACGGGCTGATGCTCAGGATCCCGATCTTCGGCCAGCTCCTCCGCATGCTCGCCGTGGCTCGCTTCTCCAGGACGCTCGCGACCCTCCTCCAGAGCGGCGTGCCGCTCCTCAAGGCGATGGACATCGTCAAGAACGTCCTCGACAACGGCAAGCTCGAGAAGGTCATCGAGACGGCAACAGGCAGCATCCGCGAGGGCGAGTCGATCGCCGGGCCGCTCAAGCGCAGCGGCGACTTTCCTCCGATCGTGACCCACATGATCGCCGTCGGCGAGCGCAGCGGTCAGCTCGAGCAGATGCTCGAGAACGTCGCCCGCGCCTACGACACGCAGGTGGAGACCCGGGTGGCGGCCCTCACCAGCCTGCTCGAACCGCTCATGATCGTGGTCATGGGCGGGGGCGTCGGGTTCATCGCATTCGCGATCCTCATGCCGCTCATCCAGATGAACGAATTCGTGCAGCAGTGACGCCGGGCCGAAGGAGGGTATGACGTGGCCGTGCAGCGCAGAGACCCGAGAGTGTTCTTCCCGTGGGAGAAGCGCCGTGGTCTGCGGTCACTCGTCGGGCGCGGTCGGGTGCGGCAAGTGCTCGTGCTGGCCGCGGCGGCGTCGGGCTTCGTCCTGCTCCACCTGCGGGAGCGCGACGCCGCGGACGTGCGCGCGACGCGGGCGGAGATCACGACGGCGACCGACGCGGTCTCGGCCTGGCGAGCCGATCACGACCGCACCTGCCCGGGCACCGTGGCGGACCTCGTGTCGGGGGGCTACTTGCATCGTGTGCCGCGCGACGCTTGGGGCCACCCCCTGCGGGTGACCTGTCCGGGTCGCCGCGACCCGCTCGGCTTCGATGTTTCGAGCGACGGACCCGACGGCGAGCCCTGGGGCGCCGATCGCGTTGAGTGAGGAAGGACGGAGAGGAGTGCCTCGTTGAAGGAGAAGGAGATGCGACAAGCAAGAAATACGGCCACGAGCCGCGCCATCGCGCGCGGTCTCACCCTCGTCGAGCTGGTCATCGTCATCACGATCATCGGCGTGCTGACGGCGGCGATCTCGATCGGCGTCATGCAGGCCCAGAAGCGCGCCAACCTGGGAGCCGCCAAGACCGCGTGCAACACGGTCCGCCAGGCGACGATGCAATGGAAGGCGGTTCACCCGGGTGAGGACTGCCCGACGGTCGACATCCTCCGCAAGGAGAAGGATCTCGACACGGGGTTCAACCCGAAGGACCCGTGGGGCCAGCTCTACAAGGTGAACTGCGACAACGACGAGATCACCTGCACGAGCAACGGCCCCGACAAGAAGGAGGGGACGGAGGACGACATCGTGGTGCCTCAGCCGGATCAGCCGGGGAAGTGAGGACGTCGTGGGTCCCGCAGAGCTCGAAGACGCGAGGCGCGCGCGTGCCCGGTGCACGCGCGCCCGTCGGCCTTTGCTACGCGGGCTCACGATCATCGAGATCATCGTCGTCATCGCGATCATCGCGATCATCACCGGCGTCGCGATCGCCGGCTCGGGCCAGCTCCCCTCGGCGCGGCTCAGTCGGTCCATTACGATGATCGCCAGCGCGATCAAGGTCGCCTACACGAGGGCGACGGCCACGTCGCGGGATCTGCGCCTGGTGATGGACCTCGACCAGAAGAAGATCTGGCTCGAGGAGAGCGACGCCCCGATGCTGGCGCAAGCCAAGGACAAGAGCGCGACGGGCGGCGCCGACCCGATGAATCAGCTCGAAGCCGCGGCGGTCGCGGAGAGCAAGCGGATCATGAACGGTCCGCCCATACCGAAACCCAAGTTTCACGCCATCGAGGCCTACGGCTTCGGCGACACGGAGTCGGGCAAGGGCGGCAAGCCGCTGCAGCGGGGCATCACCTTCCGATCGGTGCAGACCACGCACGACGACACGGCGCGCACATCGGGTCGAGCATACGTCTACTTCTGGCCGGGTGGACGAACGGAGCGGGCCGCCATCCAGCTGCGGGTCGGCGAATCGGAGGAGGACGGACAGACCCTGACCCTCCTCGTGTCTCCCCTGACCGGCAAGGTGACCGTCAAGGGCGGCCCGGCCGACCTCGTCGTTCCGGTCGACGACGTGCACTCCTCCGACCGAACGGACACGGCGTACTGAGCCATGCGAAAGCGCCGAGGGTTCTCCCTGCTCGAGGTCTTGATGGCGGTCGCGCTGTTCGGCGCGGTCGTCACGACGATCCTCTCCGCGCAGGCCGGGCTCATGGCGGGCAACAAGGCGGCCGCGAACATGAGCCAGGCCATCGAGATCAGCCGCTGCCGCATGACCGAGATCGAGGAGAAGCAGCTCAAGCTCGGCTATCCCGAGATCGAGGAGAAGGACTCGAGCCAGTACTGCTGTGACGAGAAGGAGGTTGCGGGCTTTCTCTGCGAGTGGCGCGTCGAGCGGGTGCTCCTGCCGCAGGCGACGTCGCTCGCCGCCGACGCCGGGCTGTCGTCGATACTCGGAGGAGGGCTCGGCCTCGACGCGGGCAACATCGGCTCGATCCCGTCGACCCTGGGTACCTCGCTGTCGAGCCCGATCGGCTCGATGATCTCGAACCCGCTCGGCGGCG
>JBEKGQ010000920.1:0-2967 GCA_050012715.1 Polyangiaceae bacterium | reverse complement strand
CCAGCGCCCCACCTACGACTTCGCGGTGCACGACCGGGCCCCCGAGGGGGTGCGCATCGAGCCGGCGGCGGTGGTCATCGTCGAGGGAATCCTGGTGCTGGCCGACGAGCGCGTGCGCGCGCGCTTCGACGCGAAGGTCTACGTGGACACGGACCCCGACATCCGCCTCATGCGGCGGATCCGTCGCGATCTCGAGCACCGCGGGCGCACGTTCGCCCAGATTCGCAAGCAGTATTACGAGACTGTGCGCCCGATGCACCTGGCGTTCGTGGAGCCGAGCAAGCGCTTCGCCGACGTCATCGTGCCCGAGGGAGGCCACAACCGGATCGCGCTCGAGCTGCTGCTCGGATTGGTGCACGGTCGCATCTGATACGCTACGGCGACCCTTGTCGGCCGCCCGTCCACCCACACCGCCGTCTTCCAAAGCTCGCGTCATCTGCGAAGCCTTGGTGAAGGACAAGCTCCTCAAGGCCGACCACGCGGAGCGCGCCATCGCCGAGGCCCGAGCATCGTCCTCGCGCATCGAGGAGGTGCTCCTCGAGCTCGGCATGGTGACCGAGCCGGATCTGCTCAAGTCGCTGTCCGCGCACTACCAGGTCCACTTCATCTCCGCCGAGAAGCTGTCGAAGGCGGAAGTCGCGCGCGTCTTGGTCAACATGATCCCCCAGCGTTTCGCCGAGAAGATCGGCGTCTGTCCGGTGGTCTTCGACGCCGCGAAGCACGCGCTGACGGTGGTGACGGCGGATCCCGACGACACGGAGACGATGAAGGAGCTCCAGCTCGCCTCGGGAGCCCGGGAGGTGAAAGCGGTGCTGGCCCGCCCGGCCGCGGTGAAGGCGCTCATCAGCAAGGCGTACGCCGGCGATCAGCACGCGTTCGACCTGCTCGACCGCCAGGGGCACATGCAGTTTCACGCCGTGGCGGGCCACCGGAACATCGTGTTCGAGGACAATTCGGCCCAGCCGATCGCCACGCGCGGGGAGCCGACCGGGCGCGGCGAGAGGGTCCTCAGCGAGGACGACCTGAAGCGACCCGCGCCGGCGCCGGCGGCCGGGCCTCGCACCCTCTCGGCCCCGCCGCCTCCCCAGCGGCGCGCGACGCAGGCCCCGGCGGCGCCCCCGCCGCCGCCGCCGGCCGCCCCGTCGGCGCCCGCGGTCGTGACCGCGCCGTACAAGGCCGTGATGACGCCGGGGCCCTTCTCGTTCGCGCTGCCGAGCACGGGCGCGGTCGCCGCGGGACCGTCCTTCAGCGAGCTCCTCAACGTCCTCGTCAGCCTGCTCGAGAACTCGCGCACCGATCTGCGCGGACACTCCGCCCAGGTGGGCAGGCTGGCGCGTCGCCTCGCCGAGAAGCTGAGCCTCGAGCCGGCGACGACGGCGGCCATCGTGTGCGCGGCGTACGTGCACGACCTCGGCAAGATGGGGCAGTACCACCTCACGGCGCTCAACTGCAGCGAATACGACGGGCACAAGGTCGCCGCGCAGAAGGCCCACGGCGTGCCGGCGCGCCTGCTCGAGCCGGTGCGAATGCCGCCGGAGGCGGTCGACGCCGTCGAGCACATGTACGAGCGCTACGACGGCAAGGGCTTTCCCGGCGGGCAGAGCGGCAAGGAGATCCCGCTCGGCGCGCGGATCATCGCCATCTGCGACACGTACGCCGATCTCACGCAGAACCCGCGCAACCCGTACCGGAAGACGCTCGCGCCCAACGAGGCGTGCGGTGCGCTCACGAAGCACAAGGGGACGGTCTTCGATCCGAACCTGGTCGACCTCTTCCATCACACCGTGCTCGGCGAGGACCTCAAGGCGCGCCTCCTCTCGAGCCGCTCGCAGGCGCTGCTCGTCGACACGGATCCGGAGGAGACGACGGTGCTCGAGCTCCGGATGATCGAGCAGGGCTTCGTGGTGAAGACGGCGCGGAGCCCCGAGCAGGCGGTGAAGATCCTCTCCGAGGGCGACACGGACCTCGTCATCGGGGAGGTCGACCTCGGGGCGAACGACGGGCTCGGGCTGCTCGCGCAGGTGCGCCAGATGCCCTGGGGGAAGGATCTGCCGTGGGTGGTCTACACGCGGCGTCAGGAGCGCGCGATCGCGCAGAAGTCGTTCGAGCTCGGGGCGCTCGACTTCGTGAACAAGCCCGCCAATGCCGACGTGCTCGTCGCGAAGCTCAAGGCGATGCTCGATCAGCGCGCGAGCGCGCGGGCGTCACGCGGCGTGAGCGGCTCGCTGCGCGAGATGAGCTTGCCCGACATGGTGCAGGTCCTCTTCCACGGGCGGAAGACCGGGGCGCTGCGCATCCGTGCCCGCGAGGGGAACGGAGAGATCCACTTCGTCGAGGGCAACGTGGTCAACGCGCTGTGGGGCGACCTCGCAGGGGAGGGCGCCTTCTACGCGATGCTCGGCCTGGCGGACGGCGAGTTCGCGCTCGACCCTGCCTACAAGGCGACGGCCCGCGTGATCCACCAGTCGAGCGAGGCGCTCCTGCTCGAAGGGATGCGCCGCATGGACGAGGGGATCTGAGGCAAAGGCCCCTTCCTCGGCCCGATGCCCGAGGGTCGACCGCGGCGACCGGACGACGACCCGGCCGCCGCGTCGACGGTTCACTTGCTGGTCGCGCCGTTGTCCATCTCGGCGGCGACGGGGCTCTTCGGCGCGAGGGCGAGCCCCACGCCGATCTCGATGAGGCTCAGCCCGAAGAACACGCCGAAGATGGCGAACGGCAGCCACTTGGGCCACGGCTTCGCCTTGGGCTTGTCGTCGGCCGGCTTGGCGCCGGGCTGCGCGGCGGGCGCGTCGGCGGGCCTCGCTTCCGCGGGCGCAGGCGCGAGCGTGGGCGCGGGCGCGGGCGTGGGCGCGAGCGCGGGCGCGAGCGCGGGCGTGGGCGCCTGAAGGGCGGCGGGAGCGGGGGATGGCGGCGGAGCCATCGGCGACGGTGCGGGTGGCGCAGACGGCACCACCGCAACCGGCG
>JBEKGQ010000919.1:0-2976 GCA_050012715.1 Polyangiaceae bacterium | reverse complement strand
ATCGGTCCAGGAATCCATGGGACGATCGCCGGAGCTGCTCTCCGAGGATCTGCACCACGTAGGTCAGCTCATCGCCGACCCTGAGCGGCCGGTCTCGGCGGCGCTTGTCTTCGGGGCTTGCGGCTCGTGCCACTCGCCCACGAGTTTCTACGGCGATGGACATCCCTCCCTGACACGGCCCACCGGCTTGACCGCCGAGGGCACCGGTTGCTCGTTCTGCCACACGCTGCGTGAGGTGAGGCAGGGACGGGGCGCGACGCCCACGGTACTGGATCCCAAGGCGTTTTCGCGTGCCGACATCTTTGCCATGATGTCGCGGGCGCCCTTCTACGTCTCCGCACCGGAGACGGTGCGGCGTTACTTCTTCCAGGGGAGCCGGAGCGCGTGGGAGCGCCGCATCGCGAACTACCTGATTCGGTGGCGGCCCGCGGTGCACTCGCGTGACTACCACTCGCCCGTGCTCGACGATTCTCGCGCGTGCCTCGCCTGTCACTCGCTGGGGATCGACTCGCCCGACGTTCCGCACATGACGTACTACGCCTGGGAGCACAGCGCGTTCAACACGGGGGATCCGAAGACGACGGTGTCGTGCCAGGACTGCCACATGGTCCGCCACATGACCGGCGCGCCGGTTAACGAGATGGCCCGGATGGTTCCGTGGGGGCCGGAGCGGCCCGCGGCTCGGTCGCACCTGTTTCTTGGAGGGAACGTCGCTTCGGCGTTGGCGTTCGGCGACCGAGAGCTCGCGCAGCAGGAACACGAGCTCAACGCGAGGGCTGCGTCGGTGACCGTGTCACGGGTCCGCAGCAACGCCGACGCCCTCGACGTGACTGTTTCAGTGCGATCGGAGCTCGTCGGGCACTCGTTCCCGGCGCTGGAGACGAAGCTTCGCTACGGGTGGGTCGAGCTCAAGGCCATCGACGCGTCAGGGAGCGTTATCGCCAGCTCCCCCCGACCGAAAGACAGCGAGGACTTCGGGTGCGCGTCCCCGCTGATCATGAGCTCCGTCGATGACCCCAAGCGGGACACGCAACGGCTCATCGGTCCGCGTGCGTCGCGCGAGTTCACGGGGCACATTGCGCTGCCCGGCGGAGCGCTCGTGGACAGCGTGATCGCGGAGCTGCACAACTCGGTGGACCCCAGCCCTCTCGCAACGACGACCCGTTCGCTGCGCTCGATGACTCCTCCGCTGTAGGAAGCGGCAAACGCACGTAGACTCGTACCTGCCCGATGGCCGCCCCGGCGCTCCTTCGCGTCCCCCTCGCGCTCGCTCGTCGTGCCAGCACGGCCATCCGGCGCACGCTTGCGGTACCGCTTCTCGCTGGGCTCTATGTGCTCGCGGTTCCGTGGCTGTGGGTCTGGTTCCGGTTCAAGCCCGCGCGCGCAACCGGGTGGATCGCGCGAGCCGACCACGAGGTGGGGTCACTCGACCGTCTCCGGCAGCCGTTCTGACGATGGCCCATCACGTCCTTGGCATCTCGGCTTTCTACCACGACGCGGCGGCGTGCCTGCTCCGTGACGGCGCGATCGTGCTCGCCGTCGAGGAGGAGCGCCTCTCGAGGATCAAGCACGATCGCAGCTTCCCCCATCGAGCCATCCGCGCGTGCCTCGATGCAGCGGGCATCGGACCGACGGACGTCGATGTCCTCGTGTTCTACGAAAAGCCGCTGCCCAAGCTCGAGCGCCAGCTCGACACCAACATCCGGCGCTTCCCGTGGTCGCTCGCGTCGTTCGTTCGCACGATGAGGAGCTACCTCGAAGGCCGCCTGAATCTTCGGCGCTGGCTCGGACGGAGGACCGGCGTGCGCGGCGAGATATTGTTCTCGGAGCATCACCTGTCGCATGCGGCGTTCGCTTTCCATTCGTCGCCGTTCGACGCGGCCCACGTCCTCGTCGCCGACGGTGTCGGCGAATGGGCGACGACCAGCCTCTGGTCGGCAACCCGCGAGGGGCTTGTTGCCGAGCGAGAGGTCCATTTCCCGGACTCGCTGGGCCTCTTCTACTCCGTCGTGACGGCTCACCTGGGATTCCGCGTCAACGAGGACGAGTACAAGGTGATGGGGCTCGCCGCGTACGGCGAAGACTCGTTCGCTCGCGAGATGGAGACCCTTCTCCCCTTCCTGCCTGACGGGGGGTTCCACCTCGAGACTTCGCTGCTCGATCTGAGCGCCTCGACGAGCGTGTCCACTCGCGCGCTGGAGCAGCTCCTGGGCGCCCCCCGTCAGCCCGGCCAGCCGATGACGGCTCGACACCGTGATCTGGCGAGGAGCGCGCAGAAGCGCCTGGAGGACGCGTTGGTGCACGTCGTCGGAGAACTCCCGCGCGGAGAGCCCCTATGCCTGTCGGGCGGGGTCGCTCTCAACGGGCTCGCCAATGCTCTCCTCGCCCGCGATCGCCCCGTGCACGTACCCTTCGCCCCAGGCGATTCCGGAGGTGCCATCGGTGGGGCCTTCGTCGGTCATCATGCCACGGGCGGAGCCCGAACGAAGTACGCCCCTACCCCGTTCCTCGGTCCGTCCTTCTCGACCGTGGAGGCGGCACGGGCGGCCTCCGAGGCTGGGCTTCACGCGCGCCCGCTCGCCGAATTGGGCGGCGACGCCCTGGTGGCCGAGCGCATCGCGAGCGGATGCATCATCGGCTGGTTTGACGGTGCCACGGAGTTTGGCCCGCGGGCGCTCGGCCACCGCTCGATCCTCGCCGACCCACGCGACGCGGCCATGCGCGACATCATCAATGACCGCATCAAGCACCGCGAAGCGTTCCGGCCCTTCGCGCCCGCGATTCGCCGCGAGGACGTCTCCCGCTACTTCGACGTCGATCGCGCCATTCCGTGGATGACCGAGATCCACCGCGTGAGGCCAGAGGCTCGGGGGGCCATCCCGGCGGTTGTCCACGTGGACGGCACGGGTAGACTACAGACCGTCGATCGCGATGCGTTACCACGGCTTCACGCTCTGCTGCACCTCTTCGAGGCGA
>JBEKGQ010000918.1:0-2982 GCA_050012715.1 Polyangiaceae bacterium | reverse complement strand
GATCTCACCGTTGAGGATGATGTTCTGGAGGTCGGTGTCGCTGAACCCACCGGTCTGCTCCGGCGTGTGGGACACGTCGTTGAACGGCAGGTTCATCGCGACCGCCGTCGCGCCGTGGCAGTTCGTGCACGCGGTGCCGCCGTCCTCTTCGAAGAAGCTGCCGCCGTCCGACGTGTGGAAACCGCCGCCGCCCCCGCCGCCGTCGCCGTGCGGGAATCCGCCCTCGGGAATGCCGCCGTCGAAGTTGTGCCCGCCGCCGCCGCCGCCGTCGAAGCCCGCGGGGGGGCCTACGTGGAGCGAGACGCCGTCGTTGTAGCGCGCGCTGCCGATGGTCCAGTCGTTCTCGGTGTTCGTCGTGATGTGGAGCACCGACAGGCCGCAGGCGCCGCCGCTCTCGGTGGCGATGACGCTGACGTTGCCGTTGCTGTCGCCGACGCCGGCGAGAGTGATCATGACGCCCGGCTGCATCGTCCCGTTCACGGGGAACTGCTGCGCCTGGAGGTTCGCCTGCGTGGGATCGGAGAGGCTCCACGTCGCGGGATTGCCGTCACCCGTCACCGCCGGGATGGCGAAGGTCTGCGCGGTGCTACCGGGAATGTAGGCCGAGTACATCGGCTCGAAGACGATCGGAATCGTCGGGTTCGAGCACGAGCCCGGGGTGGTGCTCGTCGAGCCACCACCGCTGTCCCCACCCGACGACGTGCTGGCGTCGTTGCCGCCCGTGAAACCGGGGCTCGAGCTCGAGCTGCAGGCTGCGACCAGGCCTGACGCGCAGGAGGCCCCCGCAGCGACGACGAGGACGAGCATTCGGTAGGGGAGCTTCATGATCACACCGCCTTCAGGGAGGAGAATGTGGCGGACCATACCCGCCGAAACACGTGTGATCAAACACGTATTGTGCTCAGAGAAATTGCTCGCGTGGGTGTGTCTACAAAATTCCGCGTGCCCTCCCCAGCTCCGTCCGTGCGCCACGAAGCGCGCCCCCGAAGGTGGTCCGGGAGAGCGGCCCTGATCGGCGCATGCGTCGACCTGGAGCGCGAGGCGTCCGCGACTGGGTTATGCTGCCCGGCGATGCGCTCTCGGAGGCGGCTGTGCGCGTGGGCGCTCGTCGCGTGCATCGGGGCTTCCGCGACCAGCGCCGGGGCACCGAGCACGGCGTGGGCCGACGAGACCAGCCCGGCCAACGTCGCCGCGGCCCGGCGGCACTTCGAGCGCGCTCGCGCCTACTACGCGCAGGGGTCGTACCGGGAGGCCATCGGCGAGCTCGAAGCGGCGCACACGCTGGACCCGAACGCGAAGGATCTGGTGTTCAACCTCGGCGTCGTCCACGAGAAGCTCGGCGACATCGACGACGCGCTCCGGTGGTTCCGCCTCTACACGACGATGAACCTGACGCCTCCGGAGCGCGAGCGCGCGGACGCCTACGTTCACCGCCTGGAGGGCGCCAAGAAGGAGCTGGAGGACAAGCAGGCCGCGGCGGCCGCGTCCGGAACGTCGGGGACGCCGCACGTCACCCCGCCTCCCCCTCCGCCGCCCGCCGAGCGCACGGCTCCGGGGCGGATCGACGCGCTCACCATCGGCGCCGCGAGCGTATCGGTCGCGTCGCTGGTGTTCGGCATCATCATGGGCGTCAAGGCCGAGGAGGACAAACCGCCCAGCCCCTACATCACCGGCCGCAACGGGACGACCTACTCCGACCTCGTGGACGCCCAGGCGAACGCCCACCAGGAAGCCGTGCTCGCCGACGTGGGCTTCGCGGTGGCCACGGGGGCGGCCGCCGCCGCGGCGGTTCTTTTCTTCACGCGGTCGCACGTCGTCGGGGCGCCGCAGAGCATGGGGTCGGGTTCAACTAGCGTCTCGGCTGCTCCTCTGGCGGGCGGCGGTGCCTTCTTCGTGCAAGGATCGTTCTGATGGCTCAGGCGCTGAGGCGGGGCGGGATGCTGTCGGCGACGCTGCTCGCGTCGCTGCTGGCCGGCCTCGTCGTGGCCGGCGGAGGCTGCGAGATCGGCATCGGCGACAGCGTGGGCGCCTTCGAGTGCATCCAGGGACCAGCGGTGTGCCCGGGCACCGAGGTCTGCGATCCCGCCTCGCACCAGTGCGTCGCCTCGTGCACGGAGTCCAACTGCGCCGCCGGGCTCGAGTGCGACCCGAGCTCGGGCCTCTGCATCGCCGCCGAGGCGAGCACGGGTGACGATGCAGCGCCCGATTCGATGATGGTCGTCGATTCGTCGACCCCGGACACGACGATGCCGCCGCCGGACACCGGCACTCCCGCCGATACCGGCTCGTGCCGCGGGGTCACGTGCCCGTGCAGCGGCGCCGCCTCGTGCGACAGCGCCATCTGCGTCGACCAGGTGGCGGTCGGCTCGGGCCTCTACAAGGCGGCGGGTAACCAGAGCTTCTGCACGACGCCGTGCTGCACCTCGGCCGACTGCATCGCCGGCACGGTGTGCTTCGCGACCGACATCGGCGGCAACTACTGCGTCGCGCCGGGGTGGCTCTCACGCTCGGCGTCGCTCGGCACGGGCCTCGGCGGCGCGAGCTGCGAGACGGGCCGCGACTGCCGGTCGGGGCTCTGCGACGGCCAGTACTGCGCCGACGTGTGCTGCAGCACGAACGGCAGCAACACCGAGTGCTCCGGCGGGACGACGTGCCGCTTCGAGACGTTCCCCGGCGCCGCGAGCTTCGACGAGAACACCGTCGCCTGGTGCGGCGACGCGGGCACGGGGCAGAACGGCGAGACGTGCGATCACAACAGCGACTGCGAGAGCGAGCTTTGCAACGGCGGCGCGGGCTGCAGCAACGCGTGCCGCAACACCGCCGACTGCGGCGGCCAGGGCATGTCGTGCGCCTACGTGACCCCGACGATGGGCGGCACGGGCGTCGTCGCCGCTTGCCTGCCGGGAGCCGGCCACTCGGCCGAGGGCTCGTCCTGCTCGAGCGACACGGACTGCGAGAGCCAGTTCTGCGACCCGACGTCGA
>JBEKGQ010000917.1:0-2984 GCA_050012715.1 Polyangiaceae bacterium | reverse complement strand
GCGCAGCGCCCCCAGCGTCATCGCCATCGACGAGCTGCGCGCGCGAATGGCCGGGCTCCAGCACCTCGGCGTCGTGGTCGACACCGGCACGGCCGAGAACCTCCCCGCCGGCGAGCGCTTCATCGACGACCTGGCGGCGCGCGTCCGGGCCTACCCGCCCGGCATGGTGCGCGCGGCGCGCACCGGCGACGCCGCCGAGCGACGCTTCCTCGAGGATCACGCGCCGCTCTACATGGACGTCGCGGACCTCGAGACGGTGCGCGCGCGCGTCGAGGCTCGCCGCGACTGGCAGGCCTCCAAGGAGCAGGGCGCGCTCCTCGACGAGGACGCCCCCGCGCCGCCGCTCGACTTCGACGACCTCGAGAAGAAGTACGACGCGCGCACGGTCGGGTCGCACCGCTTCGAGGACGACCGCTTCGCGAACCGCGAGCAGCGCGCGGCGCTCCTGCTCATCGAGGTCGGCGAGTTCGACACCGGGCGCGCGCGCAGCGAGGTGCTCCTCGGGCGCGTGAAGAGCGACGTCGCGGCGCTCCACCCGGAGTCGTACGGGCTGCGCGTGGGCTTCACGAGTGACGTCGCCATCAACACCGAGGAGACGCAGGCGCTCGTGGCGGACCTGACGCTCTCGAGCGTCGTCGTCATCGTGCTCGTCGTCGCGGTCATCGTCCTCTACTACGAGTGGTGGCGCAGCATCTTCATCCTCTTGCCGCCGCTCCTCCTCGCGACGGCGTACTCCTTCGCCCTCGCGTCCCTCTGGCCGCTCGAGGTCACCGAGCTCAACTCGAACACCGCCTTCCTCGGGTCGATCATCGTCGGCAACGGCATCAACTTCGGCATCGTGCTGCTCGCGCGCTACGTCGAGGAGCGGCGAGGCGGCGCCGCGGTGGAGGAGGCGCTCGTCCGGGGCGTCTGGGGGGCGCGCATCGGGACGCTCTCGGCCGCGCTGGCGGCGGGAGTGTCCTACGCCTCGCTGGCGCTCACCGACTTCCGGGGCTTCCGCCAGTTCGGGTTCATCGGCGGGATCGGGATGGTGTTCTCGTGGCTCCTCGCCTTCGTCCTCATGCTCCCGCTCGCGGCCTGGATCGACCGCCGGCCCGAGCTGCCGCGGCGACGCGTGACCGTGATGCCCCTCGTCGTGCGGGGCCTCAAGGCACGCCCGGGCGTCGTCGTCGCGGTGGCGGCCCTGCTGGCGGCGGGCGCCGCCTGGGAGGTCCGCTCCTTCGGGCCGTCGCAGATCGAGACGGACTTCTCCAAGCTGCGGCGGGCCGACACGTGGAAGACCGGCGAGGGGTACTGGGGCCGCAAGATGGACGCGCTCCTCGGGACGTACGTGACGCCGACGGTCGTCCTGGCCGACGATCCGGACGAGGCTCGCGCCATCGCCCGCGCCCTGCGCGAGGAGAAGAAGAACCCGCCGCTCGACGCGATGATCGCGAGCATTCGCACGCTCGACGACGTGGTGCCGACCGAGCAGACCACGAAGATCGCCGTCGCCGAGGAGATTCGCGACGACCTCACCCCCAAGATCCGCGCCTCCCTGACCGAGGCCCAGCGCAAGAACGTCGATCGGCTCCTCGGCAACGGGCCCCTCGTTCCCATCACCGCGAGCGATCTCCCCGACACCTTCACGACCGGCCTCCGCGAGCGCGATGGCAGCCTGGGGCGGGCCGTCCTCGTCTACCCCAAGCCCGGGCACCTGCTCTGGGAAGGCCCCCCGCTCGCCGCGTTCGTCGCCCGCCTCCGCGCCGCGGCCGCGGTCGACGTCCCCCCGGGAGGCCGCCCGGCGCGCGTGGCCGGGTCGCTCGCGCTCTCGAGCGACATCCTCGACTCGGTGCGCCGGGACGGCGTGCTCGCGAGCGTCGCCGCGTTCGCCGGGGTGGTGGTCGTCGTTCTCCTCCTCCTGCGCGTCAGCCGGGCCACGCCGATGGTCGTCGGCTCGCTGCTCCTCGGCGTGCTCTGGCTCGCCGGGGGGATGATGGCGCTCCACGTGAAGGTCAACTTCGCGAACTTCATCGCGTATCCGATCACCTTCGGCATCGGCGTCGACTACTCGGTCAACATGGCGAGCCGGTGGGAGCTCGACGGCCGGGGCTCGATGCTCGACGTGGTGCGCTCGACGGGGGGCGCGGTGACGCTCTGCTCGCTCACGACGATCATCGGCTACTCGTCGCTGCTCCTCGCCCAGAATCGCGCGCTCTTTCTCTTCGGGCTCCTGGCCGTGCTCGGCGAGGTCGCGTGCCTGTCGACGGCGGTGGTCGTCCTCCCCGCGTGCCTCGAATGGTGGGGGGCCCGGCGTCGCCACTAATTGGTCCCGGCCGAGGTGTCCATGTTAAGGCCGAGAGCGATGGCCAAAGTCGTGACGGTGAACCTCGACGCGGCACGGGTCGAGGGGGTCCTCTCCAAGAGCACGCGACGGGTGACCTGCCGGGAGGCGCTCGCCTCGTCGATCCTCGCGCGCGGTGCGAGCGCGGCGCCGGACCTCGTCGTCCTCGGGGGAGAAGCCTCGGACGCCGCCGACGTGGCCGAGGCGCTGATCGACGATCCGGTGCTCCAGCGGACGCCGCTGGTGGCCTGGGGGATCCGTGGCAGCCTGGCCGACACGTCGCGCCTCGTCGCCCTCGGCGTGCGCGTGGTCACCGGCGACGAGGACGCCCTCCGCGCCGCGTGCGAGGAGGCGCTCGACGCGCGCGAAGGCCGCACGATCCGCGTCGATGCGCCCACCGAGCTCCAGGGCGTCAAGGCCGGCGAGCCGGACCTGCACGGCCGGCGGGTCGTCGTGGCGGACGACGATCCGGCCATCACGTGGTTTTTCGCCGATCTGCTCCGGGCGCAAGGCTGCGACGTCGAGGAGGTGTGCGACGGCGAAGCCGCCCTCGACCAGGCCCGGCGCATGGTGCCGGACCTCGTCTTCAGCGACATCCGCATGCCGCGGCTCGACGGCGTCAACCTGTGCCGCATCCTGCGCGCCGACCCGATCCTCGCCG
>JBEKGQ010000916.1:0-2987 GCA_050012715.1 Polyangiaceae bacterium | reverse complement strand
CCTCCGCGGCGACGCCGACCGTGGGGCTGCCCCTCGAGGTCCTCCTCGGGCGCCGCGTGCGCGTGAGCCTCGACGCGGACGACGCCGGCGAGAGGGCGTGCACCGCGCTCGTGGAGGTCCTGCGTGGCGTGGCCGGCGAGCTCGTGAGGGAGAGGCCCGGCGGCGGGTCGAAGGACTGGGGCGACGCCCTCGCGGGCGCAGGGGGGCGACCGTGAGCCCGGGCGACGTGGAGTCCGTCCTCGAGCCCATCGCACCGCCGCGGGTCAACGGCGCGGTGCACGGCGAGCCTCCGGCCGGGTTCTTCGACGACGGGCCGGAAGCGGCCGACGCCGCACCCGCGGCGCCCCCACCGTGGGAAGCGCTCGTCACGCCGGCGCCGCACGAGTGGTTCACCACCGCACCCGGTGCACGCGCCTGGCTGCTCCGGGACAACCGACGCACCGCCGGCAGCGATGGCGTCATGCCGCTCGGCAAGGTCGCCCAGCTCATCGCCGAGGGCGGAGCGGGAAAGACCATGGTGGACGCGCAGCTCGCCATCGCCGTGGCGACCACCGAGCCCTGGCTCGGGACGTTCACAATCGCGAGCGCCGGGCGCGTGCTGCTCGTGATGGGCGAGGAGGACCGCGAGGAGGCCCACCGCCGCCTCTACAAGGCGCGACGCGCGATGAACGCGCCAGTTCCGCCCGAGTCGTCGATCGTCGTGCTCCCCCTCGCCGGCGTCCCGTGCGCGATGCTGGCGCGCGACCCCGCGGGCAACTTCTACGAGACGCCGTTCGCGACCTGGCTGAGCGAGTGGGTGCAGAGCCATGGCCCCTGGAGCCTCATCGTCATCGACCCGCTCTCGCGCTTCGCCGGCGCGGACGCGGAGATCGACAACGCGGCCGCCACGCGCTTCGTGCAGGCCCTCGAGTCGATCGCGGCGCTCACCACGGCCACCGTGCTCGTCGCCCACCACACGAACAAGCTCTCGCGCCGCGGTGGGGTGCTCGCCGCCGATGCTGGTCGCGGGAGCTCGGCGATCGTGGACGGGGTGCGATGGCAGGCCGCGCTCGGAGTGGAGCGCGTCCACCACGAGGACGAAGAGACGCGCGAGCGGCTCGGCGAGATCATCACGTGGAGCAACCCGAAGACGAACTACAGCCGCAAGGCCGAGCCGTTGCTGCTCCGGCGCGACAACGAGAACGGTGGGGCCCTCGTGCCCCTCGACGAGGCGGACATCGAGACGGTCCGCATCGCACGCGCGAACGACCCCGCGCGCGCCGAGAAGGGACGCGTGCGGGCGGCCGAGCGGGCATCCAAGGAGACCGCCGAGGACCGGGCCGTCCGCCAGGCGGTCGACGAGAGACCGGGCATCCCCACGCGCGACCTCGTCAAGCGGGTGCAGGCCATCGCGAAGTGCGGGCCGGGCAAGGCCGAGGTGGCCATCGCGCGGGTCGCGCCCAGCCTGGAGGTTCGCCCCGGCCCCCGCAACGCCCGCCTGCACTACCCCCCGCGTCCGTCCTCCGACCGTCCTCCGGAAAGCTCCCGATGAGCCCCGATCTCGGCTCTGGGCTCGGTCCGTCCCTGATGTCTGTCCCCCCCCTAGGACCCCCCCGTACGAGGACGGAGGACGGACGGGAGGGGGCGTCACCGTCCTCGAACGTCCCGGGGACGGACGAGGACAGACGAGGACGGACGATCCGATCCAATCAGGCCCTCGACGCCAGTCACCGGAGGCCGATCGGAGAGCTGAGACCAGTCCCCAGTGCCACGAGTGCGTACGTTTGTACGCCGTCGCGCCAGCCACGCGAACGGGCTGACGACCACGGCAACGGTGCGCCCCCCATCGGCGAACGCCCCGCACGGGCCAGCCTCGCGCAGGGGCGAGGCCTCGGCGACGACGCAGGACCCCCGGCCACAACAGGTAGGGGGCCTTCGTGTCCTCCGGGAATCGCGCAGCAAAGAGGGACGATGAAACCAGATCAAATTTCGGTGCACACATGACGAGCAAACGCACAGCCGCGAAGGTCCGCGCACGAGCGAGGACCACGAAGAGGCCGAAACGGTCGACGTTCCCGAAGCCCCCGGACCTGCGCGGCCTCGGCGCCGAGCAGATGCTCCGGGCCATGCTCCAGTCGAACAGCGAGATCCTTCACGCTGGCGTCGACCACGCCGGCGTACCGCTGACGCAGCAGCAGCACCGGATGCTGCAGACCCAGAACGCGGACCTGCTCGACAAGCTCGGGGAGCTCACGGGCGAGACGAAGCAGATGCCCGAGTCGAAGATCGTGAAGCTGCCGGCGTTCCGGCGGGTCGTCGCCGAGGTCGTGAAGGTGCTGGAGAAGTGGCCGGAGGCCCTGGTGGCCGTCGGCGAGACGCTGGCGAGGCTGGAGCGCGGCGAGGCCGCCAAGCCCCCTGACGGAGGCGGTGCGTGACGCGCGCCGTCGACGACGCGATGGCGGAGGCCGACCTGCTACGCCGCGGGAACGCTCAGCCAGGCGCCGCACTGGGCGCAGTACCGGTCGACCGCCGCCGGGGGGAGCTCGATCGCGATCTCGCACTTCGGGCAGCTGCCGAAGCCCGGGCTCTGGACCGTGACGACCGAGGGCTCCCGCGCCTCGACCTCGCCGGGAAGCGGCGCCTTCGGATCGAAGCCGCGATCGTGGAGCAGCTCGAGGGACCTGGCGAGCACGTGGGCCAGCGGGCGGAGCGACTGGTCCTGCAGACGACGGAGGACGTTGGCGGTCACCAGCGTCTCGACCGCCGGCGACACCGTCTCGATGCGCTCGCCCGTGTCCTCGACGATGTTGCTCACGTACACGCCGCCGGCGTCGGCGTGGGCGGCGCGCAGGATGTCCTCGTAGGTCGTCATCGGCCGACCGAGTACGTCGACCGCATCGGGGGAGCAAGAGACGCCGGCGAGGGCAGCGCGTGATCCCCCTCGGCCCGGACGAGCTCGCGGCCCTGTCGCCGGAGGCGCGTGACGCCTACGCGGTCCTCGCACGCGC
>JBEKGQ010000915.1:0-2988 GCA_050012715.1 Polyangiaceae bacterium | reverse complement strand
GGGCGCGCGCCCGTGGCGTCACCCGCGCCGTCGTCCCCCGGGCCAACGAGGCCGAGGCGTCCCTCGTCGACGGGGTCGACGTGCGCACGGTGGGGACGCTCGCCGAGCTGCTCGAGGCGCTGCGCGGTGGCCCATCGCTGCCGGTGGCGGTCGCCGCCGCCGAGCCTCCGGCCGCCCGGCCGGCGATGGACGATCTCTTCGAGGTTCGGGGGCAATCGGGAGCCCGTCGCGCCCTCGAGATCGCCGCCGCGGGTGGACACAACCTTCTGATGATCGGTCCCCCGGGCGCGGGCAAGACGATGCTCGCCCGCCGTCTCCCCGGCCTCTTGCCGATCCTCTCGACCGAGGACGCGCTCGAGGTGACGGCGATCCACAGCATCGCCGGGCTCCTCACCTCGACGCGGCTGTCGCGGGAGCGTCCGTTCCGCGCCCCGCACCACACCGTCAGCGAGGTCGGCCTCGTCGGGGGCGGCGACGGCCCGCGCCCGGGCGAGGTGAGCCTGTCGCACCACGGCGTCCTCTTTCTCGACGAGCTCGCCGAGTTCCGCCGCTCGGCGCTCGAGGCGCTGCGCCAGCCGCTGGAGGACGGGGTCATCACCATCTCGCGCGCCTACGCCAAGGCGACGTTTCCGGCGCGCCTGCTGCTCGTCTGCGCGATGAACCCGTGCCCGTGCGGCTGGATGGGGGACGGCACGCGTCGCTGCGCCTGCACGACGGACCGCGTCCGCGCCTACCGGGCGAAGATGAGCGGACCGCTGCTCGACCGCATCGACGTGCACGTGGTGCTTCCCCCGGTGGAGGTCGCCCACCTGCAGGGGGCCGCGCGAGGCGAGTCGAGCGCGGCGGTGCGAGCGCGGGTCGAGCGGACGCGGGGCGTGCAGAGCGATCGCGTGCGGCGAGGCGAGGCCAGCGCGCCGACCAACGCGTCCCTCCCGCCGCGGGACCTCGAGCGGATCGCGGCCCTCTGCGCCGACGGGACCCGCATGCTGGCCGCGGCGGTCGAGCGGCTCGCGCTGTCCGCGCGGGCCTACGGAAAGGTGCTGCGCGTCGCGCGCACCATCGCGGACCTCGAGGGGTCGACGGCCATCCGACCCCCCCACGTCGCGGAGGCGATCGGCCTTCGCGTCCTCGACCGCGGCGCCCTCGCGGCCGCGGCGTGACCCGGACGAAGTGGAGTCGAAGCAACGCACGCACACGCAACGCAACGCAACGAAAGGACACGGACCATGCTGGAACAGATCGCGGACAAGATGCGCGCCCTCAAGGGCGTGATGGTGGCGGTGGAGAAGCAGTTCGGAAAGGGAGCGGTCATGACGCTGGGAGAAGACGAGGACCCCGAGCCGGTCGCGAGCATCTCGACCGGGTCGCTCGCGCTCGACCTCGCGACGGGGATCGGGGGGTATCCGCGCGGCCGCGTCGTGGAGATCTTCGGACCCGAGTCGAGCGGCAAGACGACGCTGGCGCTCCACGCCATCGCGGAGGCGCAGAGGGCGGGCGGCGTCGCCGCCTTCATCGACGCCGAGCACGCGCTCGACGTCGCGTACGCGCGCGGCATCGGCGTGCAGACGGACAAGCTCCTCGTCTCGCAGCCGGACACCGGTGAGCAGGCGCTGGACATCACCGAGATGCTCGTCCGGAGCGGAGCGGTCGACCTCGTCGTCATCGACTCGGTCGCCGCGCTCACCCCGAAGGCCGAGCTCGAAGGGGATATGGGGGACGCCCACATGGGCCTGCAGGCGCGCCTCATGAGCCAGGCGCTGCGCAAGCTCACGGCGGCGGCCTACCGCGGGTCGACGACGCTCATGTTTCTCAACCAGCTCCGGCAGAAGATCGGCGTAACCTTCGGCTCGCCGGAGACGACGACCGGCGGCAACGCGCTGAAGTTCTACGCGTCGATGCGCTTCGACGTGCGCCGCATCGGCCAGGTCAAGGTGGGCGACGAGCCCGTCGGCGGTCGCACCCGGGTCAAGTTGGCCAAGAACAAGTGTGCTCCGCCCTTCACCGAGGCCGAGTTCGAGATCCGCTGGGGCACGGGCGTCGACCGCGTGACGGAGCTGCTCGATCTCGGGCTGTCGCGGGGCCTCGTCGACAAGGCGGGCAACCACCTGTCCTTCGCCGGGTCGCCGCTCGGCAACGGTCGCGAGCGATCGCGCGACACGCTGGGGTCGAGCACCGACCTGCAGAACACGCTGCGCCAGGCGATCATCGCCGCGGGCCCCGTCCGGCCGGGAAGGCGGGTGGAAGCGGAGGCGTGAGAGGGCGGCTACTTCTGGGACACGAGGCGGGCCGGTCCCGCCTCGAAGCCCGGCTTCTCGCTCGCGCCGGTCGGCGCGTCCGTGTGCTGCCACCGGTCGCGCAGGAACGGAAGCAGCGTCTCGGCCATACCCTTGATGTGATCGATGTGATCCTTCGCGGTCTGCCCCTCGAAGCCGCCGACGTGAAAGCTCCCGCGGTGGCTCTCGTAGATGGCGCGCATCCCGCGAGGGCCGATGGCGTCCGAGCGGACCTTGTCGACCGACGTCTCCCGGAGGAGCTCGCCGATGGTCTCGGTGGTGCTGGGGTAGCCGAGGGTCTGGATCGACGAGTGGGTCAGGGCGAAGAGCTTCTCGCCGCGCATCGCCGACTCGGCGAAGTGGACCCACTTCTCCATGCCCGGTTCGTAGATGTGGTGCGGACCGTCGTACATCGTGTGCGGGCCGTCGGCGAGGAGCACCGCGTCGACGCGGTCGGCGACGCCCGGCTGCTTCAGGATGGCGCCGACGGAGGCGAAGCCCGCGCTCCATGCCGAGAGCGCGACGCGACCGAGCTTCGCGCCCGGCGCGCGCCCGGTCTTGTCGAGTGCCTGCTGCGTCTGCTGGAGGAGCACGTCGAACGATCCCGGTGCGCGGAAGGCGCCCGAGTAGGCGTCGGACGCGAGGCCGAGGTTCACGCTGACGACGATGGCGTTCACGTGAGCCCGCTCGAAGTTGTCCTCCTGCAGCGAGGGGA
>JBEKGQ010000914.1:0-2989 GCA_050012715.1 Polyangiaceae bacterium | reverse complement strand
TTCACTACGCACCGTTTCGCGAATAGCCCTACAGGAAGATCACGCTCATGCAGCTTCGCGCCGAAGAAATCTCGCAGATCATCAAGAAGCAGATTCAAGGCTACGAGAAGGCCACGCTCACGATGGAGACCGGCACGGTCCTCAGCGTCGGCGACGGAATCGCGCGCGTGTACGGGCTCGACGGCGCGATGAGCGGCGAGCTGCTCGAGTTTCCCGGGAACGTGACGGGTCTCGTGCTGAACCTCGAGAGCGACAACGTCGGCGCCGTGCTCTTCGGCGACGCCGGGGTCATCAAGGAGGGTTCCACGGTCAAGCGCACCGGGCGCATCATGGAGGTCCCCGTCGGCGAGGCGGCCATCGGCCGCGTCGTGAACGCGCTCGGGCAGCCGGTCGACGGCAAGGGTCCCATCGAGACGCCGCACCGCCGCCGCGTCGAGATCAAGGCGCCGGGCATCCTCGCGCGCCAGCCGGTCAAGGAGCCGCTCCAGACGGGCATCAAGGCGATCGACTCGATGGTCCCGATCGGGCGCGGGCAGCGCGAGCTCATCATCGGCGACCGCCAGACGGGCAAGACTGCGGTCGCGCTCGACGCGATCATCAACCAGAAGGGGCAGGGCGTTTACTGCTTCTACATCGCCATCGGGCAGAAGCAGTCGACGGTCGCGAGCGTCGTCGACAAGCTGACCCAGTTCGGCGCGATGGAGTACACGACGGTCGTCTTCGCCGGCGCGAGCGAGACCGCGCCGCTCCAGTTCATCGCGCCGTACACCGGCGTCACGATGGCCGAGTACTTCCGCGACTCGGGCCGCCACGCCCTCTGCATCTACGACGACCTCTCGAAGCAGGCGGTCGCGTACCGCCAGCTGTCGCTCCTCCTGCGGCGGCCGCCGGGGCGCGAGGCGTACCCGGGCGACGTCTTTTACATCCACTCGCGCCTCCTCGAGCGCGCGGCGAAGCTCGCCGACGAGTTCGTGGTCGTGAAGAAGGACGTGACGGAGTGGGAGAAGCGCGGCGACGCGAAGGTCCACAAAGGCGAGCTCGGCAAGCACGCGGCCGAAGAGGAGCTGAAGGCCAAGGGCGCCGACTTCCAGCTGCTGCGCAACCCGCGCTCCGGCGGCTCGCTGACCGCCCTCCCGGTCATCGAGACCCAGGCCGGTGACGTCAGCGCGTACATCCCGACGAACGTCATCTCGATCACCGACGGGCAGATCTTTCTCGAGACGGACCTCTTCTACTCGGGCGTCCGTCCCGCCATCAACGTCGGCATCAGCGTCTCGCGCGTCGGCGGCAGCGCCCAGGTGAAGGGCATGAAGTCCGTCGCCGGGCGCATCAAGCTCGAGCTCGCGCAGTACCGCGAGATGGCGGCGTTCGCGCAGTTCGCGTCGGATCTCGACAAGGTGACGCGCGACCAGCTCGAGCGCGGCGCGCGCCTCGTCGAGATCCTGAAGCAAGGGCAGTACGTCCCCCTCGCGGTCGAGAAGCAGATCGTCATCATCTACGCCGCGACCAAGGGCTACACCGACAAGCTCGCCCTCTCGCAGGTGGCCGCCTACGAGAAGGGCCTCTACGACTTCATCGAGAAGAAGTACCCCGCGATCTACGAGACGCTCCGCACGAAGAAGCAGCTCGACGACGCGACGGAGAAGACCCTCAAGAAGGCGCTCGACGAGTTCGGCTCGGCCTTCGGCGACAAGTAAGGGAGCCGGCCTCACATGCCCTCGCTAAAGGCGATCCGGAAGCGAATCGCGAGCACCAAGGCGACGCAGAAGATCACGCGTGCCATGAAGATGGTCGCCGGCGCGCGCCTCACGCGGGCGCAGCAGCGCATCGTGGCGATGCGCCCGTACGCGGTGAAGACGGGCGAGATCCTGCACGCCGTCGCGGGGACGATGGCCGCGAGCGCGGATACGAACGACGAGGAGGTCCATCCGCTCCTCTCGCGGCGCGCGGAGAAGAAGGCGCTCTACCTGGTGCTCTCGGCCGACCGCGGCCTCTGCGGCGGGCTCAACACGAACGTCAACAAGAACACCGAGCGGGCCTGGCGCGAGAAGAAGGACGCGAGCATCGAGGTCGTCTTCGCGACGCTCGGCCGCAAGGGCCGCGAGTATCTCACCCGCCGCGGCGGGACGATCGTGCAGGACTTCCCGCGGATCTACGACGGGCTCGACCTCGAGAAGGCCCGGCTCGTCACCAAGTGGCTGGTCCCCCGCTTCGAGAAGGGCGAGTTCGACGCAGTCTACATCGTCTACACCGGCTTCAAGAGCGCGATGACGCAGATCGTGGCGGTCGATCGGCTGCTCCCCCTCGGCGAGACGCCGGCCGCGACCGACCCGGCGGCCGCCGCCCACGGCGGAGCGGCAGCCGCGGGCGGGGTGGGACCGAGCGAGTACATCTTCGAGCCCACGCAGCGCGCGCTGCTCGAGCGGCTCGTGCCGATGTACGTCGAGATCAGCATCTACCGGGCCCTCCTCGAGAGCCAGGCCAGCTTCTTCGGCGCGCAGATGACGGCGATGGATGCCGCCACGCGCAACGCCAAGGAAATGATCGCGCGGCTGACCCTGTCCTACAACCGCGCTCGCCAGGCCGCGATCACCAAGGAGCTCATGGAGATCATCGGCGGCGCCGAGGCGCTCAAAGACTAGGGCGCGCCCGCGACCAAGATCGCGTGAGGTTGGCCGCGGAGGCGCGGAGGGTCGGCGCTCGGCCCAAGAAGAGAGGATTGGCCGCAGAGGCGCAGGGACGCAGAGCAGAGAGTTTTGAGGTCTCTCGATCCCCAAATTCACTGCTCTGCGTCTCCGCGCCTCTGCGGCCATCCCTCTCCTCTCCCGCGTTGCGGCCAATCCGCTCGCTAAATCGACGAGCGCGATCCTCGACCGAGACGAGAGCAAAGGAGAGTAGGAGGCGAGGAGAAGGAAGGAGGGTCTTGGGTCGAGCATCCGCGACCATCCCTCTCTCCTTTCCTCCTCCCCTCCTTTGAAGCTTCTTCTGC
>JBEKGQ010000913.1:0-2992 GCA_050012715.1 Polyangiaceae bacterium | reverse complement strand
CGGCGAGCTCGTCGCGCTCTTCGTCCGCGAGGGCGGTCGCGTCGAGGAGCCGGACGAGCTCGTCCACCCGGCCGCCCCCGTAGTCGCCCACGGCGCGCGCGGCGCGGGCGGACTCGGCCTCTCCGGCCCGAGCGAGGGCGAAGGCGTCGCGGAGCACGCCCGCGCTCGCCCGGAGCTCGGGCAAGAGATCGAAGATGGTCCGGTGACGGACGCTCCCGCTGCGGAGGAGCGCGTCGAGGTTGCGCACGGCGGCGAGCGCGTCGCGCGTGGCGCCCCACGCCGACGGCGCACGCGCGCTCACGCGCGACGTGGTGCCCGAGGCGGGCCCCGGCTCCTGCGAATCCGGCTTGCGGCCGTTGTTCTCCGACGACATCGGTGTCCTCGCGCGCTCTTTCCAGCCCGGCAGCTAGCGCTCCGCCCCCGCGAAACACACCGGACCAACGCGCCGCCCCCGCGTCGTCTTTTCGTTGTCGACCTCTCGCGCGCGTCGAGACGCGCCGGTCCGTCACGCCGACGGGGAGACCTCCGAGCCGGGGAAGAAGTAGCCGATCTCGCGCTTCGCGTTGTCGAGCGAGTCGGAGCCGTGGGTCGCGTTCTCGCCGACGTTGGCGCCGAAGAGCTTGCGGATGGTCTTGTCGGCGGCCTTGGCGGGGTCCGTCGCGCCCATGAGGTCGCGCCACGCGGTCACCGCGTTGTCGCGCTCGAGGACGACCAGGACCACGGGCGACCGGGTCATGAACTGCACGAGCTCGCCGAAGAACGGGCGAGCCCGGTGAATGTCGTAGAAGCCCTCGGCGACGGGGCGCGGGAGATGGGTCATCCGCGCGGCGACGATGCGGAAGCCCCCCTCCTCGATGCGGGCCAGGATGGCGCCCGTGTGCCGCTTCTCGACGGCGTCCGGCTTCACGATGCAGAGAGTGCGTTCGACGGCCATGGGGGGATCGCTCCTGGTGCGGGGTAAGCGCGCGAGCTAATACGAGAAATCCGACGCGCGCGCAACTCCCGCGGGGGATCAGCGCCGCATCATGCCGGCGAGCGTGCTCGCCATCTCGCTCGGGTTGGGCGCGACGCGCGCTCCGGCGGCCTCGAGCGCCTTGATCTTCTCCGCCGCGGTTCCCTTGCCGCCCGCGATGATGGCCCCGGCGTGGCCCATGCGCTTGCCCTCCGGCGCGGACGTCCCGGCGATGAACCCGGCGACCGGCTTGTTCATCTTCTCCTTGATGAACTTCGCCGCGCGCTCCTCGGCGCCGCCCCCGATCTCGCCGATGAGGATGACGCCGTGGGTGTCGGCGTCCGCCTGGAAGAGATCGAGCACGTCGACGAAGTCCATGCCGCCCACCGGGTCGCCGCCGATGCCGATGCACGTCGACTGGCCGATCCCGAGCGCGGTGAGCTGGCCCACCGCCTCGTAGGTGAGCGTCCCGGAGCGGGAGACCACGCCCACGTGCCCGGGCTTGTGGATGTGACCGGGCATGATGCCTATCTTGCACGCGCCCGGCGTGATGATGCCCGGGCAGTTCGGCCCGATGAGGCGCGTCGTGCCCTTCAGCCCCTCGAGGACGCGGCGCACCTGGAGCATGTCCGCGACCGGGATGCCCTCGGTGATGCAGACGACGAGGGCAAGGCCGGCGTCGAACGCCTCGAGGATGGCGTCGGCCGCGCCCGGCGGCGGGACGAAGATGCAGGTCGCGTTCGCGCCGGTGGCCTTCACCGCCTGGGCGACGGTGTCGAAGACGGGGACCTTGCCTTCGAACTTCTCGCCGCCCCGACCGGGCGTGACGCCGCCGACGAGCTGCGTCCCGTACTCGAGCATCTGCTTCGAGTGAAACCCGCCCGCGCTCCCGGTGATGCCCTGGACGAGGAGCCGCGTGTCCTTGCCGACGAGGACGCTCACTTTGCACCTCCGGTTCGACCTTCGGGAGAACGTGCCTCGTGATTCACGAGGCCTACGGATGCGACGACCTTCTGCGCGCCGTCCGCCATCGTGCTGGCCGCCTGGATGGCGAGGCCGCTCTCGTTCAAGATCTTCCGTCCGAGCTCCACGTTCGTTCCCTCGAGCCGCACGACGAGCGGCACCTCGAGCCCGAGCTCCTTCGCCGCCGCGACGACGCCGTTGGCGATGACGTCGCACTTCATGATGCCGCCGAAGATGTTGACGAAGATGGCCTTCACCTTCGGGCTCTTCAGGATCATCTTGAAGGCCTTGGTGACCTGCTCCTGGTTGGCGCCCCCGCCGACGTCGAGGAAGTTCGCCGGCGCGACGCCGTGCCCGGCGCCGAAGTGCTTGATGATGTCCATGGTCGCCATCGCGAGGCCGGCGCCGTTGACCATGCAGCCGATATTGCCGTCGAGCGCCACATAGTTCAGTTCGAATTTCGACGCCTCGATCTCCTTGGCGTCTTCCTCGGTCTCGTCCCGCAACGCCAGCACATCGGGGTGGCGGAACATGGCGTTGTCGTCGAACGACACCTTGGCGTCGAGCACGCGCAGGTCACCCTGCTTGGTCACGACCAGCGGATTGATTTCCAGCATCGCCATGTCTTTGGCGGTGAAAGCGTTATAGAGCTGCTTCACCAGCTTTTCCGCCTGCTTGGCGAGATCGCCGGTCAGACCCAGCGCCTTGGCGACGGTGCGGCCATGATGGCCCATGATGCCGGTGGCGGGATCGACCGAAAAGGTCACGATCTTTTCGGGCGTGTTGTGCGCGACATCCTCGATGTTGACGCCGCCTTCGGTGGACACCACGAACGACACTTCGGACGTTTCGCGGTTGACCAGGATCGAGAGATAAAACTCCTTGTCGATGTCGGAGCCTTCCTCGACATAGAGCCGGTTGACCTGCTTGCCATGCGGTCCGGTCTGCACCGTGACCAGCGTGGCGCCGAGCATCTGTTTGGCGAATTCATTGACCTCGGCGACCGACTTGGCGATGCGCACGCCGCCCTTGTCGCCGGCGGAAGCTTCCTTGAATTTGCCCTTGCCGCGGCCGCCG
>JBEKGQ010000912.1:0-2999 GCA_050012715.1 Polyangiaceae bacterium | reverse complement strand
CACGAGCCGGGCCGGTCGCGAAGCGAGTTCGTGCGCCTTCTCCGCGAGGCACGCCAGACGCTCGGCGACGGGTCGCGCCCGGCGACGACCCCGGCGGCGGGTCCCGTGAGCGAAGCGATGGCGGCCCGCCTGACCCCGAGCGATCCGTCGGTGGTCCTCGGGACACCGTACCGCCTCGTACGAAAGCTGGGCGACGGCGCGAGCGGCGTGGTGTGGGAGGCGGAGCACGTCGAGCTCGGGCGCCGCATCGCGCTGAAGGTGCTGGCCCAGGAGCACGCGTCGTCCCCGGCCGCCCTCGAGCGCTTCCGCCGCGAGGCGCGGGCGGTGGGGAAGCTGTCGCACCCGAACCTGGTCCCCATCCTCGACTTCGGCAAATCGCTCGATGGACGGGTCTTCCTGGCGATGGATCTCCTGGTCGGCGAGACGCTCGACACGAAGCTGAAGGTGGGGCCGCTCGACTGGCGCGAGGCGGTACGAGTCGGCGTGGCGACGGCCAGCGCGCTGGCCGCGGCCCACACCGCCGGCCTCGTGCATCGCGACATCAAGCCGCAGAACCTGATGCTGACCCACGCCGGGGAGGTCAAGCTGCTCGACTTCGGCGTGGCGATGGCCCTGACCGAGGGCTCGGACAAGAAGCCATCGGAGAAGGAGCGCGCGCTGCGTGGCTTCGCGATCTTCGGGACGCCGGAGTACATGGCGCCCGAGCAAGTGGCCGGCGATCCGGTCGACGGGCGAACGGACCTCTACGCGCTCGGCTGCGTCCTCTACGAGATGCTGACCGGCGAGCGCGCCTTCGAAGGGTCGTCGAGTGTCGTGGTCATGGGCAAGCAGCTGCGCGAGACGCCTGAGCCGCCGCGCGTGCGGGCGCCCCAGTGCAAGATCCCGCCGGCCCTGGAGGCCGCCGTGGTCCGCGCGATGGCGAAGAAGCCCGAAGGTCGGTTCGCGTCGGCCCAGGTGATGCGGGCCGCGCTGGAGGAGACGCTGATCGCGCCCGTGAGGCGGCAGGCCCGCGCCCGCCGGATCGCGACGTCGCTCGTGACGGGGGCGTGTGTCCTGGCGGCTGCTGCTGGGTCCGCCCAGTGGGCGAGAACCCACGCGACCGCCATCGCGCCAGCACCGGTGGCCCTCGCGGCCGCGGCGGCACCGGTGCCTCCCGCCCCGACCGCGAGCCCGACCCCGACCCCGACCGCGAACCCAACCCCGATCGCCGCCACGACCCCTCTCCCCTCCACGCCCGCGTCGCCGCCTCCGCCGCCCCTCCGCGAAGCGCGCGCCGCCGCCCGCGCCCACCCGGGCGACCCTCGTGCGCTGGAAGCCTGGGCACGCTCCGCGCTGCACGCGGGCGACCTGCGGGAGGCGCGCCGCGCCGCGGCGGCATGGGCCCTCCACGACGGGACCCTCGAGCCGCGTCTGCTCACCTCCGAGATCCTCGACACGAGCGGTCGTCGCGCCGATGCGCGGGCGGTCCTCCAGGAGTGGCTGGAGACCCACCCCGACTCGGCTGACGCGCGCGCCGCGCTCGCGCGGCTTTCTGGCGACGGCAACGCCCGCGAGATCGCCCGCCGCTAGAAGTCCCCGCCCACTCCGACGCTCCCGCCGCCCGGGAGCAGGCCGACGGCGGGCTGCGCCGAGCCGCGTGGCGCCGTGAGGTACAGCACGGCCCCGAGGGCGGCACCGACGACGCCGACCCCGAGCGCCACGTTGCTCACGTTGGCCAGCGTGTTTGCCCCGTCGAGATCGCCCCGCGCCGTCTCCGGGCAAGTGTTGCCCTGGCACTCGCCTTTCAGGGTGGACGCCTTCGACAGCTCGAGGATGCCCGCGATCGTACCCACGACGAGCCCCGCCGCGCCGACGCCGAGCGCCGCCCACGTGGCCGCGCCAGGGGAGCGCGAGGCTGCCGGGAGCTCCGCGACGGGGGCCGGGAGCGGCACGGGCACGACGGCGCGTGGCGGCGGGGTCTCGACGACGAGGGCGGGTCCGATCGGCAGGTCCACGGTCGCCGTCTGGCCCTCCCCGAGCACGATGTCCCGTGCGACCTCGGCGTGTCCCGCCGCGGCCGCGACGACGTGGTGCGTGCCGGGGTTCGCCCGGCGCGGCAGCGGCAACGCATCGGGCGGAACGAGCTCCCCGTCGACGCGCACGGTCGGCACCTCGTTCGCGGCGAGACCGGTCACCCGCAGCGACAGCGTCGGAATGCGCCCGGCCAGGGACGCCGCGAGGCGCTCGGCCTCGGCGCGAGCCGCGATGAAGGGCGCGGGCTCGGGATCGGTGCGAGGCATGCGGAGAAGCGCGAGCGACCGGTCGCGCGCCTCGACGAGCTGGCCCATGCGCGCGAGCGTCTTGGCGACCTCGATGGCGGTGGAGGGAACGTGCATCATCTCGTCGGCCGCGAGGTACGAGCGGAGCGCACCGGCATCGTCGTGAGCCTCGGTCTTGCGGTCGCCGTCGTCCATCAGCGTCCGCGCCGTCTCGCGATCGGCGGCCGTCGGCTGCGCGTGCGCCGTCGCGGCCAGCGAGAGGACGACGAGGAGCGCGGGGAGCGCGAGCCGTTCAGAAGCCACGGTCTTTGACCGTCGGGGTGGGCGTGGGCGGAGGGGTGGTGACGGTCGTCGCGGGCGTGTGCGAGGCGTGGGGCGCGGCGTGGCCCGGCGCGGCGGGCGTCGCCGCCGGGAGAGTCTGACCCGCGGTAGCGGTCGGGGTCGGGGTGACGGTCGAGGTCGGGGGCGAGGCGACGGTCGCGATCGGGGTGAGGCTGACGGCCGCGGAAGCCGCCGCGACTTCGGTGGCGACGGGAGCGGACGCCGGCGTGGGCGCGGAGGCGCTCGCGAGACCTGGCCCATGGCTGCTCGCCGCCGGCCCCGGCTCGGGCGGTGCTCGTCGCGCCATCGCCAGCCACGCCGTTCCTCCGGCGACGACGGCCACCGCCAGCGCCGCCCCAACGATCGCCCGCGAACGCTTCTTGCCCGGGTCCGTCTTCACCGACGCCCCGCCGAGCGTCT
>JBEKGQ010000911.1:0-3007 GCA_050012715.1 Polyangiaceae bacterium | reverse complement strand
TGCCTGGTCGCCGCCGATGGCGGGCGCGCCGGGACCTGCGGCGACGGCCCCGCGTGCAGCCCGGTCATGAGCCCGTGTGCGGTGGGGGCCGACTGCTGCAGCAACGTCTGCATGGGAGGGATGTGCGCGCCTTCGTCGGCGATGTGCCGACCCGCCGGCGAAGCCTGCGGAGGCAACGGCGACTGCTGCGGCCAGCTGTGCACGGGCGGACGCTGCGCCCTCCTCGAAGGGTGCCGTGTCGAGGGCGAGATATGCGCGTCCAGCGCGGATTGCTGCAGCGCGCTCTGCGTGCTCGACGCGCAATCGGTCGGGCACTGTTCGGCGCTTCCGATGTGCAACGAGAACGATCACAAGATGTGCACGCGGCAGGTGGGCGAGATCTGCGGAGGCAACGACGACTGCTGCTCGGACGAGTGCGTGATGCTCAGCGGTGGCCTCAAGCGCTGCGCGCCGTCCGGCGGTTGCAGGACGCAATGCGAGCTGTGCTCGTCGGACGCCGACTGCTGCTCGGGCTCGTGCATGGGGCAGGACGAGGGCTTCGGCGTGTGCCAGCCGGCCCCGATGTGCGGCGCCGACGGCGAGCAGTGCGGAGGCAACCCGGACTGCTGCTCCGACGAGACGTGCGTCACCTTGCCACCGCCGGCGGGGGCGCACCGGTGTCAGGCCCCGTTCGGTGACGCCGCCTGCCGTCCCGAGGGGGCGCCGTGCGCGATGCCGACTGAATGCTGCGGTGGTTACTGCCTGCCGGGAATGACGGGCACGTTCTCGTGCACCTCGACCTGCGCGGCGGACGGGGACGCATGCACCGCGGACGGCGACTGCTGCGCGTCGGGGTCGACGTGCCAGGTGATCTCCGGAGCCCTGCTATGCGCGCCGCTCGTACCCTGAACGCGGCACGCCTCGAAAATCGGTGAGCCCACGGCATTCGAACTAAGGAGACGACGACGCACCGCACTCGCAGAACTGCTTCGCGACGCGCATGATGTCGGTGATCTGCAGAGGCTTGATGAGAATCTCGGTCGCGTTCATCGAGCCCTGGTTGGCCGCTGCGTCCTGGAACGCCGTGATCACGACGACCGGGATGTCGGCGAGGTCCGCCTTCCGGAGCTGCTCCTGACGAAACGTGGGACCGTCCATCACCGGCATCATCAAGTCGAGCAGGATGAGACAGGTCCGTCGGTCGCGCGGCTGACGCTCGAGCAGATCCATCGCCTGTGCGCCGTTCGCCGCGCCCACCGCATGGCATCCGCCCTCCTCGAGCACCTCGACCAGCGTCTCGCGAATCGCCTGGTCGTCGTCGACGACGAGGATGCAATCGGCTCCAGCGGTTGAGGTCGTCGACATCGTCTTATTTTACCTCCCGCACTGGGTCCGATGCACGATCCATGGGCAGCCGGATGGTGATCCTCGCTCCCCCTTCACCGTCGGCGCCGGCCACGATGCTTCCCCCGTGAGCCGTCACGATCTCGCGGCTCACGTAGAGGCCCAGGCCGAGCCCGCCGAAGTGGCGCGAGGGCGCCGCGCGCTCGAAGCGGCCGAAGATGCGCTCCCGGTCCTCCTCGCGGATGCCGGGGCCGTGATCGATCACCGTGACGACGGCATCGCTGCCCTCCGTGTCCACGACGACGCGAACCGGCTTGCCGGCCCCGAACTTGAGCGCGTTTTCGAGCACGTTGGAGACCACCTGGTCCACGCGCATCGTATCCACGCGCCCGCGGGCGTGGGCGGCGCGCTTCTCCACCGTGACCTGGCAGCCGGCCGCGGCGGCCGCTTCGGCGAGCCGGTCCGCGACCTCGACCACGAGCTCGACGAGATCCGCGTCGGTGCGATTGATCGTGAAGCGACCGGTCGCGAGGCGCGACACGTCGAGCAGCGCCTCGACCAGCGCTTGAAGGCGGACGCTGCTCTTGCGGATGCGCTGGATCTTCGTCGCCACCCGCGGGTCGAGCTGGCCGGTTCGGTCGGCCAGGCTCTGCACCTGCAGATCGAGCGCGGTGAGCGGCGTCCTCAGCTCGTGCGACGCGATCGAGAGGAACTCGTCGCGCAGCCGCACCGCCTCTCGAGCCTGGGCGAGCCGCACCCGCTCGTCCTCGGCGTCGCGCCTCGCGGTCAGATCTCTCGTCACCTTGGCGAAGCCCACGAAGACCCCGTTGTCGTGGATGGGGGTGATGACCACGTTGGCCCAGAAGCGCGTGCCGTCCTTGCGGACGCGCCAGGTCTCCTCCTCGAAGCGGCCGCTCTCGCGCGCGACCTCGAGCTCGCGCTCGGGTCGCCTGGCCGCGCGGTCGTCGGGCGTGTGGAACCGGCCGACGTGCTCGCCGAGGATCTCGCCCGTCCGGTACCCGAGGATGCGCTCCGCCGCCGGGTTCCAGCTCGTGACGCGCCCGTCGGGGTCGACCATGAAGATCGCGTAGTCCTGCACGCTGTCGATCAACAGGCGGAACTGGAGGTCGGCGTCACTCGGCATCGCCGCCCCGGGAAAGGCGTCGCTCGCCCGCGGGACCGAGCGCGCTCAGCAACGCGCGCACGTCGAAGGGCTTGCGGACGATCGCCTCGACGCGCTCGATCTCGGACAGGTCGTTCGTCTGCGTGCCGGTCACGACCACCACCGGGATGGCGGCGAGCGACTCCTCCTCGAGCAGCTTGCGACGCAGCGTCCAGCCGTCCATGACGGGCATCACGATGTCCAGGAGGATCACGTTCGGGTGGTAACCGCCCTCGTGGAGGATCGCCCACGCCGTCGCGCCGTCGTGAGCGACCTTCACGGTGAAGCCGCGCTCGTGCAGGATGTCGCGGAGCTCGTCGGCGATCGCCCGGTCGTCCTCGACGATGAGCACCGATCGCTCCGGAGGTCGCCCGCTCTCGGGCTGCGGGCGGGTCTGCGTCGCCCCGTGGACCGCGTCGAGGAGCTCCAGGAGCACCACCGGTTTGGCGACGTGCCCCTCGAACCCCGCGGCCCTCGCCTCCGCGACGGCCTCTGCGGTCGTGAAGGCGGAGAGGGCGACGG
>JBEKGQ010000910.1:0-3007 GCA_050012715.1 Polyangiaceae bacterium | reverse complement strand
TTGGCCGTCGCCGCGGCGGGAGGCAGCTCGGCGTACGCGGCCGGCACCTCGCCGATCTCCGCGCCCTTCTCGAGCCCGCCGAGCTCCTGGGCCGCCCACACGTCGAACGGAACGAAGCCGCCTATCTTCGCCACGCCGTCCCGCCAGGTCATCTGCAGGACGGGGTACTCGCCCTGCTCGTCCGGCTCGCCGACGTAGAGGCACGCCGGGCGCTCGAGCTCCGTCGTGAAGAGCACGCAATCGTCGCCGAGCAGCTCGTAGGCCTCGGCGAACGCCGGGACCGCCTCCTCGCCGAAGTGCTCTTCCACCACTTCTTCCAGCGACGTGCCCTCGATCTCGGCCTCTTCGTCGTCGTAGCCGATGCCCAGCCACGCCACGTCGACCGCGAGCAGCTCCTTCATCGCCGGCGACATCGGCTCGCCGTTCGGGAGCTTCAGCTTGCGCGCGAGCGAGGCCGGCTCGATCGGCTCGGGCTCCCCCAGCACGCCGGTCGCCTTCGCGGCCTCGAGGGCCTTCTTCATGAGCTTGGCGCCTCGCAGGGACGCGCCGTCTTTCTTGGTAGCCATGGGCCCCCAAGTTTCACGCGCACCGCGCGGCGTCAAGGACCTGGTAGGTGCCCGTGGTGGATACCACGGGCACACCGCCTCGCTCGCGACTCGGCTAGCGCTTGCTGTACTGGAACCGCTTGCGCGCGCCCGGCTGGCCGTACTTCTTGCGCTCCTTCTTCCGCGCGTCGCGCGTGAGGAAGCCCGCCTTCTTGATGACGCTGCGCTTCTCGGGGTCGAGCGCGATGAGCGCGCGCGAGATGCCGTGGCGCATGGCCTCGGCCTGCGCCGCCTTGCCGCCGCCGGTGCACGTGGCCCACACATCGAACTGGTCCTGCGCCTCGAGCAGCTCGAACGCCTGGCGGAGAATCATCCGCGACGTCTCGCGCTCGAAGTAGTCGTCGCACGGCTTGCCGTTGACGGTGATGCTCCCGGTCCCGGCCTTGAGCCAGATGCGGGCGATGGCGGTCTTGCGCTTGCCAGTGGCGTACGTGCGGGAGTCGGTGGCCATGGAGTCTTCTTCTGTCTCGGCTGACTTGAGTGTCTGGCGCCTACTTGAGCGTCAGCGGCTGCGGCTTCTGCGCCGCGTGGGGATGATCGGGCGTGGTGTAGAGCTTGAGCTTCGTGAGCATCTCACGGCCGAGGACGCCCTTGGGGAGCATGCCCTTGACCGCCTTCTCGACCGGGAAGGTGCCGTCGCGCGCGAGAAGGTGGCGGTAGCTCTCGGCCTGGAACCCGCCGGGGATGCCGGAGTGGTGGTAGAAGAACTTCTTGTCGAGCTTGGCGCCGGTCAGGGCGATCTTGTCGGCGTTGACGACGATGACGAAGTCGCCCGTGTCCTCGTGCGGGGTGTAGCCCGGCTTGTGCTTGCCGCGGAGGACGCTGGCGACCTGGCTCGCGAGGCGCCCGAGCGGCTTGCCGGTCGCGTCGACGACCCACCAGGCCCGCGACGTCACCGCCTCGGCCTTGGTCATCACGTACGACTTGTGGGTCGCGCGTTTCGCAGCAGTGGGGGCGGGCGTCGTCTCCGGAGAGCTCATAGCGGCAGGACCTTTGTTCTTCGAGGCGAAGGGGCGCGGGAAACTACGGGACAGGGGCCAGTGTGTCAAGGGCGAGGCCGCGAACTAGCGCACATCCGAGGGAGCCGGGGAGGGGGCGGCGTCGGGGGGGCTGGCCCACATGGGCGTCTCCCCCGGGGCGGGGCGGTGGCGGCCGAGCAGCTCGTGGGGGCCGAAGGTGCCTTTGTAGCGGAGGGAGGCGCATCCGAGGACGCGAAAGCCCAGGTAGACGTGGGGGCGGCCGCCGGCCCGGGCGTCGGCGATGAGGGAGAGGACGTTGGCAGTGCCGAGGGAGAAACGGGCGTAGTCGGGGTCGAAGAAGAAGAACGCGGCCGAGAGGGCCCGCGGCGTCTCGTCGAACAGGCTCACGCCGACGAGCCGGCCGCCGGCGGCGTCGTCGTAGAACGCCGCCTCGCGGGCGGAGGGGTGGCGGAAGCCGAACTCGAGGGCGTAGCGGTCGCGGGACTGGGGGTTGGGCTCCCAGCCGCGCGCGTCCTCGCGGGCGGCGTGCCACTTCGCGTAGAGGTCCAGGCGGGCGTCGTCGACGAGCGGCGGGCCGACGACCCGGCGCAGGGCCTGGCAGGCGCGGGCGGCGCGGCGCTGGCTCTTGGTGGGCTTGAAGCGGTCGACCACGACGCGGAGGCTGACGCACTCGGTGCAAGCCGCGCAGGCCGGGCGGAAGTAGATGGGCCCGAACCGTCGCCACCCGCGCTCGAGCAGCGACTCGGTCTCGGTCGGCGTCACGTCGACCATGACGTTCACCTCGAGGCTGGCCCGCTCGCCCTCGAGGTAGGTGCACGGGTGCGGCTTCTCGACGATTCGCTCGAGGAGGTGCATCCCGCTTCGAGGTTACCGCGCCTGTCGCGGAAACCGGGCGCGATGACGATCGCCGGCGTGGCTCAGCAGCCGTCGTCGGCGTACCCGGTGACCGTCTGGGTCGCGCCCACGCAGACCCCGTTGGTGCTCTTTGCCGGGAAGGTCACCGTGTAGCTGAGCGGGGTTTCGCAGGGTAGGTTCACCGGGTTCAGGTTGTAGGTCACCGTGTTGGGCCCGACGTTCGCGGTGCCGCCGAAGGTGACGCTGAGGATCGAGGTGCTGGGGTTCGCGTTGCTCGGGCTCGCGACGACGACGTAGGACACGGCCTCGGCGGCGTTACCCACGTTCTCCAGGTTGGTGCTGACGGGCGTGTTCCCGTGCACGGCGCTGCTGCCGACGGCGATGGTCGGCTGAGGAACGCCGGTCGGGCTCAGGAAGTACAGCATGGCGCCCGACGCGGTCTCGGTCAGGGCCACCGCGTGGGGCGTGTCGCCGGACGCGTTGGTCTTGATGGTGAGCGTGTCGTCGAAGGCTTCCGTGGCGAGGTTGCGCGCCGGAATGGCCTCCGGTGTCACGGTGATGGTCGCC
>JBEKGQ010000909.1:0-3012 GCA_050012715.1 Polyangiaceae bacterium | reverse complement strand
GATCGATGGGGGCGTCGGCGAAGAGCACGTTCGCCGCCTTGCCGCCGAGCTCCAGGGTGAGCTTCTTCTTCGTCCCGGCAACCGACCGCTGGATCTTCTTGCCGACCTCGGTCGACCCGGTGAAGGCCACCTTGTCGACCCCGGCGTGGCCCGCCAGCGCGGCCCCCGTCGCTCCCGCGCCCGTGACCACGTTCACGACGCCGGGCGGCAGCTCGGCCTCCTCGATGATGCGCGCCAGCAAGAGCGCGGTCAGCGGCGTCGTCTCCGCCGGCTTGAGCACCACCGTGTTCCCGCACGCGAGCGCGGGCGCGAGCTTCCACGCCGCCATGAGCAGCGGGAAGTTCCAGGGGATGATCTGCCCGGCCACGCCGAGCGATCGCCACGCCCGTCCTTGGAAGGCGTAGTCGAGCTTGTCGGCCCAGCCCGCGTGATAGAAGAAGTGCGCCGCCGCGAGCGGCAGGTCGACGTCGCGCGACTCCTTGATGGGCTTTCCACCATCCATCGACTCGACGATGGCGAGCTCGCGCGATTTCTCCTGGAGCGCTCGCGCGATGCGAAAGAGGTACTTCGCGCGCTCGCTGCCGCGCATCCTCGACCAGTACTTCTCGTAGGCCCGGCGCGCAGCCTGCACGGCGTCGTCGACGTCGTGCTCGTCGGCCTCGGCCACCTCGGCGAGCTTGTCCTCGGTGCTCGGGCTGGTGGTGTCGAAGTACTTCTCGCCGCGGGGCGCGACCCACCGTCCGCCGATGAAGAGCTCCTGCCTCGGCGCGATGCGGACGTGGTCGGTCGCCTCGGGGGAGGGCGCGTATTCCCACGCGCGTCCGAAGTCGAGCGCGGGGATCACCGCATCGTCGGCGCCGGTCTTCTTCAGCTCTCCGCTCATGGCGAATCAATCCTTCGAGAAATCTTCGCTGGCCTGGTAGGCGCCCGTCCGCTCCTTCTCGAGCTGCATGAGGACGTCGTTGAGCAGCGCGCTGGCACCGAAACGGAAGAGATCCGGCGTGAGCCAGGCGTCGCCGAGCGTCTCCTTGACCAGCACCAGGTAGTGGAGCGACTGCTTCGCCGTCCGCACGCCACCCGCCGGCTTCATCCCGATGCGGCGCCCGGTCGCGTAGTAGTGATCGCGAATGGCCTCGAGCATCACCAGGGTGACGGCGGGGGTGGCGGCCGGCTGAACTTTGCCGGTCGACGTCTTGATGAAGTCGCCGCCGGCGGCGATGCCGATCTCGCTCGCCTTGCGGACGACGTCGTAGGAGCCGAGCTCACCGGTCTCGAGGATCACCTTGAGATGGGCGTGGCCGCACGCCTCCTTGGTGGCAGCGATCTCGTCGAACACCTTCGCGTAGTCGCCGGACAGCATGGCGCCCCGGTCGATGACCATGTCGATCTCGTCGGCCCCGAGCTCCACCGCGCGGCGCACGTCGGCGAGCTTCACGTCGAGGGGCGACTGCCCGGCGGGAAACGCCGTGGCTACGCTGGCGACCTTGACGCCCGAGCCGGCGAGCGCTTGCTTCGCCGTCGCGACGAGGTTCGGATAGACGCACACGGCCGCGCAGGGCCCGATCGTCCCGTCGCTGTCGAGCGGCGCGATGGCCTTGCGGCACATCTGGCGGACCTTGCCCGCGGTGTCCTTTCCTTCGAGCGTCGTCAGGTCCATCATCCGGACCGCGAGCTTCAGCCCGGCGACCTTGGCGCCCTTCTTCAAGGAGCGCTTGCCGAGCGCCGCCGCGCGCTCCTCGACCGCGACCTGGTCGACGGGAGGCGGGGGCGGATAGAACAGCGGATATGGCGCGGGGCGGGAGCTCCGCCCGTACCGCGAAAGCGACGACGAATCCTGCGTGCTCACGCGCGCGACCTTAGCAGACGCGCCTGCTGTAGGCACTCAGCGCACTCACCCATCCGCCCGGGGCCCTGGGGGCCTACGGCTTGGCCGCGACGGTGGCCTCGACCTTGGCGCGCTTGCGGCGGCGCCGGGCGGCTTCGGCCTGCTTCTTCCGGCGCTTGACGCTGGGCTTCATGTAGTGGCGGCGCATCTTCAGCTCGCGAAGCACGCCCTCGGACGCGAGCTTCCGCTTGAGCATCTTGATGGCGCGCTCGATACCGCGGTCACTGACGACGACCTCGAGAGGCTTGCACTGAATGGCTTCGCTGGGCATGAGAGGGTGCGCGGTTTACCACAGGCCCCGGCGGCGCGCCAAGGCAGGTCTTTTACTTCTTTTTGGCGGCCTTCTTGGCGGTCTTCCGGCCACGCGCCTTCTTCGCCGCCTTCTTGGGGGCCTTGCGGGCGGAGGACGCGGCCTTGGGGGCAGCCCCACCGGCCTTCGCGGTGTACGTCGTCGCCCGCTTCTGACCGGACTTGCCGAGGCGCCCGGCGTCGACCGCCTCTTTGAGGGGCCGCGGCAGCTCCTTCGACTGGACGCCGAGCTTCTGACGGATCTGCTCGGCGCGGAGGCCCTTGGGGCTCGCCTTCACCACCTCGACGATGCGATCGATGAACCCGGCGATGTCCCCTGCCGAACGGCGGGCGAGGCGACCGCCCCGACGACGACCCGCGGGCGCGGCCGCCGCGGGGCGGACGGTGGGAGCGGGGCGCGCGGCCACCGCGCGAAAGGCGGCGGGGCGCCGCCCCCCGCTCGACGACTCGGTGAGCAGATCCTCGATCGACGCGGAACGGATGGCATCAAGGACGTCGTTCGCGAACGACGAGGCGAGCTCGCCGAGCTTGCTGCGGAGTGATGAGGCCATACTCGGGAGATAACCGCCTATGGCAAAATCGGTCAATCGCTTTCCGTGCTAGAAGCCTCTCTCTCGCACGGCACGCCGAAGTGGCGGAATGGCAGACGCAGCGGATTCAAAATCCGCCGTCCGAAAGGGCGTGAGGGTTCGAGTCCCTCCTTCGGTACACAACTCTCGTTCGAGGGGAGCCCGGCCGCTCCCCTCGAGCACCCCACCCGGACGGGTTTCTATCGCAACGCCAGAGCGATGATGACGACGATCGCGACGACGGCGCTG
>JBEKGQ010000908.1:0-3018 GCA_050012715.1 Polyangiaceae bacterium | reverse complement strand
GGTTGCCGCTGGCGGTGAAGATCCCGGTCGTCGCGTCGATGACGCCGAGCTCTCCGCGGTCGAAGGACCACGAGGCGGGCTCGGGCGTGCTGCCGTTGCCGTTCGTCGCGAGGGCCTGGAGCGTCACCGGCGTCGTGGAGACGATGCCGTTGGTGATGGTCACGGAGACGGACGGCATGGTGGGCGAGATTGAGAGCACCTGCTTGCCAGCGTCGCCGCCGCCGAAACCCGGGCCGTCGCTGCCCCCCGCGTCGCCGGAGATCGAGCCGTCCTGACCGGGCGTCGTCGCGTCGGTGGCCGTCGACGCATCCTGGCCGGGTGGCGCGAAGGTGCTGCCGCCCCCGTTGTTGCCGCACCCGAACGCGAGGCCCACGCACAGACTCACGAGGAGCGTGAGCCACGCCCCGGTCTTGATGACGGTCGACATCGCCGATCCCTCGATGGGAGCGCCTCTCCGGGCCGCTCCACGGGTGAAAGCTCATCCCATCTTGCCGGAGCGCGGACCTGAAATCGACCCGAAGTCCCGCCCCGTCGCCCCCCTCGGCTCGGGGAGGGCCCAGTCTTGGCGATGCCAGGCGATACCAGCGGTCGGCTCGACCGTATTCTGGGCGAATGCAGCGTCCCGCCTCCGCCCTGGCCCTCGTCCTTCTCGCCGCCCTGGCGTCTTCCGCGCTGGGCGCCCTGGCCGGATGCGGCAAGAAGGAGGACGCCACCACGCTGGCCCCCGCCTCGAGCGCGCTCGCCGCCTCGACCGCCAGCCCTACCACCGCGACCTGGCACTACACGCTCGACTCGAAAGGGACGGCGCATGTGGAGATGCCTGGGCTGTCCGAGCACATCGTAGGTGACACCTCGGCCGCATCCGGCTCGCTGGATGTGTCTCCCGCCGACCTCGCCCAGTCGCGCGGCCTCGTCCGGATCGACCTATCGACGTTCACGACCCACACCTTCGGCAACGACAAGGACGCCGACCAGACCCGCCATGCCCGCACCTGGCTCGAGGCCGTCGTCGACGGCAAGGTGAACGAGGACATGCGGTGGGCGGAGTACGCCATCCGGTCGATCGATGGCCTCAGCGCGACCGACCTCGCCAAGGTGGCGGCCACGAGCGACGCCGACGGCGACGTGCGCACGGTGACCCTGACCACCCACGGCGACCTGCGGATTCACGGGCGGCAGGTGCAGAAAGACGACGTCGTGACGGTGGCCTTCCGCTATCCTAAGGGGGCTGCGGCGGACGCGAAACCGACGCGAATCGAGATCACGCCGAAGCAGCCCATCCGGGTGATCCTGAAGGAATACGACGTGCAGCCACGCGATCCGGGCGGCAAGGCGCTGGCCTGGACGACGAGCCTGCTCTCGAAGGTGGCGGAGACGGCCGACGTGACGTTCGATCTCACCGCCGCTCCGGCCCCCTGACTGACGCGTAGAGCACCAAGGAGAATGATCATGCGACCGAATCTGTCGTTCGAGAACCTCGCCGCCGTCCTCGCTGCTCTCGGGACGAGCGCCATCGTCGCCTGCGGCGGCTCGACGCCTCAGCCGGTGAACGCGACCGTGGTGGCCCCGACGGCGAACGCCCCGGCCGGAAACGCGTCGTGCTCGGCGAAGGGGTGCGGGGCGACCCCGGCCACCGCGGCGGCCGGGGCGACCACGCCGACGGCGGTCCCCGCGACGACCACCGCGACCACGCCGGCCACCGATGCGGCCTCGGCCACGACGCCGGCGAGCACGGCGACCCCCGCCGCCACGACCGCGACGACGGCGGCCCCGGCGGCCACCGCGGCGGTGAAGAAGGCGCCCGCGAAGGGCTCCACCGCCACCGCGCCGAAGAAGAAGCCCGCGGCGGGCGAGGCGTCCTGCGGCGCCGGCACGTGCGCCGCGGATCCCAAGCAGAAGCTCCTGTGACCTCGCGGGTCGAGGGCGTCGGCCTCGGCCTCCGTTGGGAATTCGTCGACGAGCTGGTTTCACGCGCGGCCGCCGGGGAGGCGCTGCCGATCGACTTCCTCGAGGTCTCCCCCGAGAACTACCTGGGCCGGGGAGGGCGACAGACCGCGTCGCTCTCGGCGCTGGCCCCGCGCTTCCCGCTGCTCACCCACGGGCTGACGATGTCCGTGGGCGGCGTCGACCCGCTCGACGAGACGTACCTGCGCGAGCTCGGCGCCTTCGTGCGCGACGCGGGCTCGCCCTGGCACTCGGACCACCTGTGCTTCGGCTCGGTCGACGGGCGCGCGCTCCACGACCTGCTGCCGGTGCCGTTCCAGCAGGGCAGCGTGGGTCGGCTGGCCGATCGCATCCGGCACGCGCGCGACGCGGTCGGGGTGCCGATGGCGATCGAGAACGTGAGCTACTACTGGCACCCGGGCCGCGCCGAGATGGGCGAGGCGGAGTTCCTCGCCCGGGTGTGCGAGGCGGCCGACTGCGGGCTCATGCTCGACGTGAACAACGCCTACGTGAACTCGGTGAACTTCGGGTTCGACGTCGACGCGTGGATGGCCGCGGCGCCTCTCGAGCGCGTCGTGCAGATCCACGTCGCGGGCCACGAGTGGTTCGCGGTCGACGAGCGGGGCCTCGGCGAGCCGCAGCCCGCCCACGCGCCGGGCGCGATGATCGTCGACACGCACGGCGCGGACGTGCCGGACCCGGTGATGGCGCTCCTCGGGCGGGTGCTCGCCCGCACCGGACCCGTGCCCATCGTGCTCGAGCGGGACCAGAACGTCCCGGCCCTGGACACGCTCCTCGCGGAGCTCGAGAGCATCCGGCGGATCGCGGCGCGAGTGTGACCGCGCGCGCCGCTACCCCCGCGCGCCGAGGAGCACGCCCCGTGTGCCGAGGTCGGCGAGGAGCCGCGCGATGTCCGGAAGCACCGCCGCCGGGGCCGTCGACGCCTCCGCGCACGCCCGCTCGACCGCTTCGCCCAGCGCCTCGCCCGCGACGAGCCTCGCGAGGATCGCCGCCGCGAGCGGCGTGACCTCCAGCCAGCGCACCACGTGGTCCGCGTCGCGGTACGCGAGGAGG
>JBEKGQ010000907.1:0-3027 GCA_050012715.1 Polyangiaceae bacterium | reverse complement strand
CGCGACCTACGTCGACGGCGGCTACGACTTCTCCCAGATGGACAAGCTGAGCTTCTCCTTCACGCTCGGCTTCCCGACGCCGACCAACTACGTCAACTGCCAGAACATGACCGGCGGAGGGCAGCCGCTCCCGGGCGAGGACTACGCCCGCGGCGTCGCCGCTTCCCCGAGCCAGTCGACCATCACGCAGGTGACGGTGCACATGGACCACCCCTTCTGGGAGAGCTTCCAGGAGGACACCCCCGTCCACTGGGACAACATCGCGGCGCAGTACGTCGGCTCGACCGCCAACCCCGTTCCCGTCAACACCGAGGACTTCGTCGGCATCGCGTTCCACCCCTGGAGCGACAAGACGGGCACCCCGCTGCCCTGGCGCAACTGCGTCGGCAGCTACTACTCGCCGCCCGGGAACGGGCAGATGTTCTTCAGCACGCTGAGCGTGCCGATCGATCCTCAGGGCACGTGCACCGGCCAGATCGGGCAGGACTACACGAAGGACGACTGCCCCGCGATTCGCGACTACTACGACTACATCCGCTACACACAGTCGACGCAGGGACACCTCAACTCGCAGGGGCTGTGCTTCATCGACCGCCAGTACCCGGCGCCGGCGGGGGGGTCGTGAGGGGCCGCCTCTAGAGCTCCCGTCCCGGAACGGGCGTTTGGCTCGGGGCCGTGTCGATCGGGCCCCGGCTCGTTCGTCGCCTCGGCATGGAAAGCACACTCCCTCCCGTCGCCTCGACCTCCTCCCTCCCCGCGACCCGCCGGCCCACGGACAAGAAGCTCTGGACGGCCCGGGTCGTCTCCACGCTGCTCGTCGTGTTCCTGCTCTTCGACGCGGTCGCGAAGCTCCTGCGCCTGCCGCCGGTCGTCGAGGGGACGGTCCGCGTCGGCTACCCCGAGGCGGTCATCGTGCCCCTCGGCGTGGTCCTCCTGGCCAGCACTGTCCTCTACGCCGTAAGGCGAACCGCGGTGCTCGGCGCCATCCTGCTCACCGCGTGGCTCGGTGGTGCGACCGCGACGCACGTGCGCATCGGCGAGCCGTTCTGGATGCCCGTGCTCTTCGGCGTCCTCCTGTGGGGCTGCCTCTTCCTGCGCGACGAGCGCGTCCGTGGGCTGCTGCTCGCCGGTAGCCCGCGAGGGACCTGATGCCCACTTCGCCCGACGCGATGCCCAAGATCGGTTCGTGGAGCTCGCGAACGGCTCGGTGAAGCTCTCGACGGACCCGGCGATGCTCGCTCGCGGACGGGTGACGCTCGCGATGGACTGCGCGATGCTCCTCGTCGCGAGCACGTCCTCCGCCGGCCGCGGCGGCGGCGGCGGAAGCGCGATCCCGCGTGCCCGCGCGATGGCGTAGGGAAAGGCGGCCCCGTTCTTCCACGGTCGGTGCGGATCCTCGGCGTAGAAGGGATCCGACATGGCGGTCGGCAGGTCGATCCAGCGGACGCCCTCGCGCTCGTAGGCCGTCAGGAGCTCATCGATGGCATCGGCGTCGGCGGCCCCGACGTGAAGGAGCAGCACGTGCTTCACGTCGCGTCCCGCGAGCAGGCGCGTCACCGTGCGCATATAACGCAGCTCGTCCACGTGCGTCTGCACGTAGCCCCGGCGGCGCTCGGCCAGGGCGGCGACGTCGTGGCGATCCGTGCAGCGCGCGAAGGGCGGGTTCCAGGCCCAGTCGTCGCCGTCGATGGAGACCTCGGCGACGCGATACCGGTGACCGGCCAGATAGCGCGCACGGCGTCGCGCTTCTCGAGGGTGTCCCCCTCGAAGAGGTACGGGTAGCGAAAGACCCTCCATGCCGTCTCGTCGGGCTCCAGGGCGCGCAGCACCGTCTCCCCCTTCTCGAGATCGGCGAGGTATGGGCGCCTCCTTCGCAGGCGCGAGAGAAGGGGACGGCGGAGGGATGGGCTGCGGTGCGGCGCAGGCCGCGAGGGCGAGAGCGGCCACGGTGATCGAGGGGGACGCATCGGGGGCCCCATGTACGATGAGTCCGGGCTCGGCTGTGGGTTGTCCTACCTCGGGCGATTCGCAGGGTGCCCCGATTGGGCCGATGCCCGCCCGCCGCGTGACGAAATTCGTCGGTACCGCCCTCGGTCAGCCGGAAGGATCGGCTCGATCCTCCACATCCGAGCCGCAAGGACCGATGGGGCTGCTGTGGCACATGGGGTGCATTGAACCGGGGACCGAAGGGTTCGAAAGGGAGGACGACGATGCGTCGAGTGCTCAGGGAGACGAGGCGAGGCTTCACGCTGATCGAGTTGATGATCGTCGTCGCGATCATCGGGATCCTGGCAGTGCTCGCCATTTACGGGGTCCGAAAGTACCTCGCGAACGCGAAGACCGCCGAGGCGCGCAACTCGCTCGGACAGATGGGCAAGGACGAGACGTCCGCCTTCGAGAGGGAGTCGATGGCCGGGACGACGCTCGGACCCAAAGCGACGGCGGGGTTGTCGCGCTCTCTTTGTACGAGCCCGAGCGCCTCGGTTCCGGCCAGCGCCGGGTCCATCAAGGGGCAGAAGTATCAGTCGAGCCAGGTCGCGGGTGCGGACTGGAACAAGGACGCGGCCACGCCGCAGATGGGCTTCGCGTGCCTCAAGTTCGCGATGGATGCCCCCCAATACTACATGTACAACTTCACGACGACGAGCCCCACCGCCGCGGGCGGCACCTGGAAGGCGACGGCCAACGGGGACCTGAACGGCGACGGCAATCTCTCGACGTTCACGCTCAACGGCATCATCCAGTCCTCGATGACGTTCTCGCTGGCCCCGAACCTGGTCGAGCTCAATCCGGAGGAGTGACGCGATGAGCGAGGGCATCGACCTCCTCCCCATCCCCCGCGGCACCCTCCTCTCCGCCTCCGACCGCGCGTCGCGCCTCGAGCGCGCGACGCCGCAGATCCTCGCCGCGGTCGACGGGGAGCGCGACCCCATCGTCATCCAGGCCACGCTCGCCGCGCTGCTCTGGGAGACGCTACCGCAGGCGAGCTGGGTCGGCTTCTACCGTCGCGTGGGCGAGGCGACGCTC
>JBEKGQ010000906.1:0-3030 GCA_050012715.1 Polyangiaceae bacterium | reverse complement strand
GGAAGCGCGCGTCGAAGGTGAGCTCGATCGTCCCGCCCGCGCCGCCGACGCCGCCCTTGCCGCCGTTGCCGCCCTGCCCGCCGCTCCCGCCCTGGCCGGCCGGGTTGCCGTGACCGCCGCGTCCCCCGTGCCCGCCGGAGCCGCCGGAGCCGCCCGGGCCGCCGGGTCCGCCGGTCGCCTTGATGACGATGGGCTGATCGACGGGCGCGAGCAGGACGTCCTCGACGTCGCCGCTCAGCTTGATGGCGACGAGCTTGTCGTAATAGGGCGTCTTGACCATGGTCGCGTAGCCCTGCACGTGCGGCCCCGCGCCGCCGTTCGCGCCGTCGCCGCCCGGACCGCCGGCGCCGCCCTGGGTGCCGTTGCCGCCGCCCTGCGAATCGGAGCCCATCTGCCCGTCGTGCCCGGCCTGCCCGGAGGGTCCGCTCGAGCCGCCGTTGCCGACCGAGCCGCCCTTTCCGCCGCCCTTGATGCACTGGTAGTCGGGCTTGTACTTCGTCGTGAACGAGTACTTGTCGGGCTGCTTCGTGAAGACGGTCTTGATCTCGAACTCCTTGTCGGTCGACGCGAGGAGGCTCGCGTTGGGCGCGAACCAGCCGTCCTTGTCGAAGGCGCCGAGGTCGGACTGAAAGGCGAAGTCGACGAAGTCGAGCTTGTCGTTCTTGTTCGAGCCGGCCTTGCCCTGCCAGGTCTCGACGCTCTTCTTCTCCTTGTCGCCGTCGAGGATGGCCTCGACGAAGACGGCCATCTGCACCGGCTCGCGCGGGCAGATCGTCTTCCGCTCCTTGCGGATGTCGACCGCCATCGACTTGATGTCGGCCTTGTCGAGGGAGACGGTGTCCTTGCCCCAGAGGTGGTTCCAGAGATGGCAGCCGGTGACGGTGGACGCGGCCACCGGGAGGGACGCGAGGAGGAGCAGAGAGCGCGAGAAGGAGGAGATGCGGGAGGAGGAGATGCGGGAGGGCTTCATGGTTGGCGTCCTGGGATACGTGCAGGGGCGACGGGTTCTACCCTCGCGCGGGTATCGAGCACGTCTCCGAGGATCGCGAGCACGTCGGCGTAACCTTTGGCGTAACGGCGAGCGTAACCGCGAGCGTCACATCGCCGGATCGGACGCGGGGTCGGGGTCGGGGTCGGGGTCGGGGTCGGGGGTCGGGATCGGGATCGGGATCGGGATCGGGATCGGGGTCGCCGTCGCGGTCGGGGTCGGTCCTCGGGCGCGGCCGGGTGGTAACGTGACCCGGTGCCTGCTCCCTCGGCCGACGAGCTTTCCGCCTTCCTCGCCGCATTCGGCCATGGCTCGTTCCGGCACGCGTCGGACGTGCTTCCGATCCTCGCCGGCAAGCAGCCCGCAACGGTGAGCGTCAGTGAACGCCTCGTCCCCGTCGCAGAGCTCCGGCAGATCTACGAGAGACGTGCAAAGCACCTGGCTGCAGGGACGCTCCCGGCGACGTTCCCGTCTACCCTTCCAGACGATGTCCGCGCCCTCGCCGACGCGCTGAACGCGGCGGAAGACGAACGGGGCGTTCGCATCTGGGACCTCGCGCTCACGGACGGTACGTCGTTCGCGCTGTTCGAGCTGGTGGCGAACGGCCGTCTGGCCGGCGTGGTCAAGAGTGCCGACCAGCGCATCGTGGCTCCGCTTCGACGATAGGACGCGGGCGTAGGCGCGGGCGCAGGCCCCGCCGGGAGAGCCGCCAACGACTCGGCTCCCCCGGCGTTTCCCTACTGCGTGGCTACGACTTCGTCGGCGCCGGCGCCGGCGGGGTCACCGCGGGCGCCGGGTTCGTCGTCGTCGTGGCCGGCGTGACGGGCTCCGGGGAGACCGTCGTCTGCGACTTCGCCTTTTTCGTGGCGGTCGCCTTGGTAGCCGCGTTCGCCTTCGTCTCCGCGGTCTTCACGACCACCTTGTTCGGAGAGAAGCCGAAATCGGCCAGTGTATCTACGGCCTTCTGACTGTAGGTCAGGAGGACGTAGGCCCTGAGCGCGGCGAGCGCGGCCACGATCGTGGCGCGCGCTGCCTGCTCCTTCTGCACGGCGATGAGCCAGCTGGCCCGCGCCGTGACAGCCGCGTCGGCCAGGTCGATGTAGCTCTGGAAGAGCGCCATCAACGTGGTCGGCGTGTAGTTGACCGCGTCGAGCGTGATGTTCGCCACGCTCGCGAGGTCCTTCTTGATGCCCACAACCGCATTGCGACAGCGGTTCTGGAGCGTTGTCCTATTGAGTACCAATTGAGGCGAGCCTCCACGGGTGGGACACGAGCGCGCGACGGGCGGGATGCTCGTCGGCGTCGTCTCCCTGATAGAGAGCCGTGCGAGGGGTCGATTCGAGACGGATTATTTTCGGGTGGGGCGTCGATTGTTGGCGAGTACAGGGAGCCGCCGGGACGGAACATCGCGCGAGGCTCGCCATGGCCTAGCGCGTCGCCCGCATGGCCAGGCGGGAGTAGATGACCTGCTCAGCGGGGAACACCCCCCGGAGGGGACGTGCCGGCGCTGCGGCGCGACAGCCAATCGAACATCTTCTGCCAGAGCAGCATTCGGAGGCGCTTCCAGTTCGACGGCGGGGGCGGTTTCCACCCCTGAGCGAGCTTGAGTCGGAGAATGTGCTTCTTGGCGAGATCCTTCGATGGTGTCTTCGCGATGCACGCGCGCGCCCATCGAAACAAGAGTGCTCCCGATAGGAAGATGGACAAGCCTATGACCAAGGCGTCCTTCCACCCATGGTCGATCGGGGAGGCAAGTGTCTTAGCCACCAGCCCTCCAGCGCCGATCAGCGAGATCGCCGTGCCGGCGTGATCTGGCTTCGCCGGGGGATGCTCGATAGCGAGCTCTATGTCGTCCAACTCGGCCTCCGTGGCGAGGGAGGACGGGACGAGTAGTTCTCCTCGACGATCCTGAGAGGCGTGATGCGAGCGGAGCGCCGCCAAGGCGGTCTCGACGCCGACCGGCTCGACCTTGGTGAAGGGCATGTCAGGGCCTCCCCCAACGCCCTGGCTCAACGATCGCCGCGTCGTACATCTCCACGTAA
>JBEKGQ010000905.1:0-3032 GCA_050012715.1 Polyangiaceae bacterium | reverse complement strand
GCCTGCGTCACGGCGCCGAAGGACGCCACGCTCGCCCCGAGCACGCCCGCCATCGCGCCGGCCGCGGCGTAGGAGGCGATGCGCCCGGCGTTGAAGGCGAGGAGATACGGGAGCTGGGCCCGCAGTCCGCCCCGGCGCGACAGGGGTAGCGCCGAGCACGTCATCGCGACGACACCGCCGCACATGACGACGCAGTGGGTGCTCCCGAGGAGGCCCATGAGCAGCGCCGACACGACGAGGACGGGGCTCATCGGGATGGTCCCAGGAACGTGCCCTGGACGAGCACCTGGTCCCGAACGTCGCTGGTGGGGGCGACCCGCACCCGGAACGGAAAGCCCTGGTGGAAGCGCTCGCGCGGAACGGAGAGGAACACGGGCACGTGCGCATCGGAGAGGGACGCGAGAGTCACGGTCGCCATGGGCAGGACCACCGTCATCCCGTCGGCCGGCTCGACCTCGATGCGGTACGTCGCGGTGTCCGAGCGCTTGTTGACCAGGTGGAGCTGGAGCGCGTTGCGGACCTCGCCTCCCTCCATCGTGTATGGCTCGCCGGTCAGCCGAAGGAGGCCGACCTCGAAGTCCCGGTGCTTGCGCGTCGCCACGAACGCGGCGACCGCGCCCACGACGAGGAGCACCGTGTAGAGGATCATGCGCGAGCGGACGACCTTGCGGGGGCTCCCCGCCAGCCCCTCCTCCGAGTCGTAGCGAACGAGGCCACGGGCTCGGCCGAGCCTGTCCATGACGTCGTCGCACGCGTCGATGCACGCCGTGCAGGCGAGGCACTCCATCTGGGTGCCGTTGCGGATGTCGATTCCGGTCGGGCAGACGACGATGCATCGCCTGCAGTCGACGCAGTCGCCGGCGCCCGGTGCGCCCTTCTTGCCGCGAGGCTCTCCGCGGCGGGCGTCGTAGCCCACCACGAGCGAATGCGGATCCAGCAGCGACGACTGAAGGCGCCCGTACGGGCAGATGACGACGCAGAGCTGGTCGCGGAACCAGGCGAAGTTGCCGTAGAAGAGGCCCGTGATGACGACGACCCAGGCGAACGCCTCCGGGTGCGCGGCCGGACTCTGACGGACCATCGCGAACGTCCTCGGGAGCGAGACGAAGTAGCCGAGAAAGACGTGCGCGATGAGCAGCGCCGCCGCGAGGTAGAGCGCGTGCGAAGCGAGCTTGCGCGCCGTCTTGTCGAGGTTCCACGGCCCCGCGTTGCGGCGCACGCGCTTCTCGCGAGGCCCCTCGACGAGGCGCTCGATGCGCCGGAAGACGCCCTCGAGGAACACGGTCTGCGGGCACGCCCACCCGCACCAGACGCGCCCCGCGAGCGCGGTCGCGTAGACGAGGCCGAAGCCGACTCCGGTCATCAAGAAAAAGAGGAGCCACGTGTCCTGCGCGTTGAACACCGCGCCGAAGAGGAAGAACTCGCGCGTGTCCACGTCGAGAAACACCGCCGGGTGGCCGCCGATCGGGATCCACGGGAGCGCCGCCCAGAACGCCACGAGCAGCACGAAGACGGCCGAACGAGCCCGATGAAAGCGCCCCGTCACGTCCGCCGGCTGGATGGCGTGCCGTCGCCCGTCGCCGGGAAGAGACGCCGAGGGGAGCTCGGGCTGATCGGCGATGGGGAGACGGACGGTGGTCACCCTACCTCGACGCCAGCTCGCCCTGGGGTGCCTTGCCGCCGGGGACGTTGGTTCCCTCGATGGAGATGACGTACGCGACGACGGCCTCGACGCGCTCCTCGCCGAGCACCGGGGTCCAGGTGGGCATGCCCTTGGCGGGGATGCCCTCGCTCACCGTCTTGTAGATGTCGGTCGGTTTGTTGCCGTGGATCCAGTAGGAGTCCGTCAGGTTCGGGCCGATGTTGCCGCCCGCATCTGCCTTGTGGCATGCCGCGCAGGTCGACACGAAGATCTCCTTGCCCTGGGCCAGGGTCGCCGGGTCCTTGGCGATCGCGGACAGCATGGCGTCGTCGATGGTGCCGCGGGCCCGGGCCCGCTCGGCCTCGGCCGCGTGCTGCACCGCCCGATCACTCTGGGACGCCTCCCGGGGCGACTGGATCGCATCGAGCCGTCGACCGAACCAGTAGACGAGCGCAAAGACGACCGCGCCGTAGAGCGTGAGCTGCCACCAGAGTGGGAGCCGGTTGTCGTGCTCGACGATGCCGTCGTAGACGTGCTCGTCGTGGCTCGCGGAGCCGTCGGAGTCACCGGGGGTCATGGTCGTCCTCCAGAGGCAGGCGCGACGCCTCTTCGATCTCGACGTGTGACCGCGTCATCACGCGCACCGCGGCGACGGCCCAGACGGCCATGAACAGGAACATCGCCGTGAGCGGCAGGATGAGAAGAGGTGACTGGGCGAGGATCTGGGTGTGCATGGCTTCTCTCACTTGGCGAGGGACACCTGGACGGGAGCGCCCGGGGCCGGCTGGGGGTGAACGCCGAGGCGCTGCAGATACGCGATGAGCGCCACGACCTCGGAGCGTGGATCGACCTCGGCGCCGTCCTTGCGCAGGGCGTCGGCGATCTCGCGGGCCTGCGCGGCCTCGTCGACCTCGGCCAGAGCGATCTGCCCGGCCTCGTAGGGCACTCCGATGGAGCGCATCGCCCGCATCTTGGCGGGGGTCACCGAGGCGTCGACCTTGTCGGTCGCCAGCGCGGTGTACGGAGGCATGATCGAGCCGGGAGAGACCTCCCGCGGATCCATCATGTGGCGGTAGTGCCAGAGGGCCGGGTACTTGCCGCCCTCGCGCGCGAGGTCGGGGCCCGTGCGCTTGGATCCCCACTGGAAGGGGTGGTCGTAGACCGATTCGCCCATCGTGGAGGGCTCGCCGTAGCGCTTCGATTCGAACGTGAAGGTCCGGATCATCTGCGAGTGGCAGCCGTAGCAACCCTCGCGGATGTAGACGTCGCGGCCCTCGAGCTCGAGGGGCCGGTACGGCTTGGCCTCGGCGTTGATCACTTCCTGCGCCGGTGTGGCCAGCAGCGACGGCACGAGCTCGGCGATCCCGCCCGCGAGCACCGCCACGACGGT
>JBEKGQ010000904.1:0-3034 GCA_050012715.1 Polyangiaceae bacterium | reverse complement strand
CATCTCCAGTGGTCGCGGTCCGTGGGGGCCATCATTCTCCTCGTCTGGGGCGGCGTGTTCGTCTTCGTCGGGCTCCTGGTGTTCACGATCTTCCTTGGTCGTCGGCGGTTGAGGGGTGGTCTGAGATCTAAGTCTGTCCACTCCACACCACTCTCCACGTCGGAGCTCCGTCTACTTCCAGCCGCGAGCTCGACTCCTCGCCTTCATGATGAGGCGAGACCTGAAAGCGGAATCTCACTCCACCTCCCCAGGCGATGAGCCCACCGAAGAGAAACGCGAATCCACCCATGACGAGAGTGAGCCAGGGCGGGATGCGAGGCGGCACGCCCTGCGCTCGCCATCGGCGGAGACGTCGTCCACGAGCCCCCGATATTTTGGCAGACCAGTAGAGGTCCAGCTCTCCCCGTGCGTCGTCGGAGGCCCGGACCGGGATCGTGAGCTCTCCAACTTCTCCCGGACCGAGTTGCACCGGGTCGGGTTGAACGAATATCAAGCGACCCGCGCCGGAAAAAAGGGCGGCCTCGTCGACGAGGCGAACGCGCACCGTCCTTTCCACGTCGAGGCAGTTCTGCACATGGATGCATGCCGAAGCCGGGCGGTTCACGGCGCCCACACGGTAATTGCGCGTGAAGCTGAATTGAACGTCGTGCGACTCGAAGATCTCGTGCTCTTGGAATCGTTGGCGCAACACGTTCGGCACGGCATCGTTGCCGAACTGGGTGCGCAAGATGTACCGGAGGGTCGCCGCGCCCACGGCGAGCGCGGCGATCGCGACGGGGATCGAAACCGACCGACTACCGCCGAACATCACGGCGACGGCCCCGCTGCCGACGAGCAGGAGCGAAGCCAGGACCGTCACGTACATCGAGAAGGCATAGAGGTCGCGTCTTGCCTCCACATAGAGGCCGAGACCGCCGATGACCGCGGCCATGGCAAGGACCGCGGACGCCCGCGTGCGCCCCCCAGCACCTCCCAGCACGACGGCCAGCGCGAAGCCGGCGACGAACAGACCGAGCGTCACCAGCACGTAGACGGCCACGAAGCCGCCGGCGGCTCGCCTCCTGGTCGCGCGCAGGGCTGGCGAGGTGACTGGAAACGTATTTCCGACGCCTTTCCAGGCGGTTCTGTGGACCACGGCGCCCTCGAGCGTACTCGATCCGCGTAAGCTTCGCGCATGCTGAAGGTCTACGGCTTCTCGCGGGTGAACAAGATGGCGCGCGGGAATACCCGCGATCTACGCGTCCTCTGGGCGCTCGAGGAGATGGGTCTGCCGTACGAAATCGTCGGCATGGATCATCCGAAGCACGACCTCGATACGCCGGAGTACCGCGCGCTCAATCCGTTCGGGCAGATTCCGGCGATCGACGACGACGGCGTGGTCGTCACGGAGTCGGGCGCGATCCTCCTCTACCTCGCGCGCAAGACGGGCAAGCTGATGCCGCACGACCTCGCCGACGAAGCGCAGGTGCTGCGCTGGAGCGTCGCGGCGCTCAACACGATCGAGGTTCCGATGCTGTCGCTGTGGTGCGTCGACCTGAACGAGGGCAAGGGCACGAAGGCGAGCCAGGCGCTTCGCCACTGGTCCGAGCTCCGCCTGAAGCAGCTCGACGATTGGCTCGCGAATCGCCAGTTCATCGCGACGAACGAGTTCACCGTCGCCGACCTCCTCATGGCGCACGTCCTCGGCATCGGGGCCAACCAGAACCTCGTCACGCCGTACTCGAACGTCGTCGCCTTCCGAGAGCGCTGCCTGGAGCGGCCGGCCTGGAAGAGAACGATCGACGCCTACTGCGAGAGGGTCGAACCGGCCTAGGGACCGAAGGGCGGCGCCAAGGCCTCGTGCTCTGAGCCCACTCTTTCGCGTACGCGCACGCAACTTCTGCGAAGCCCGACCGATGGGGGAGCAGAGGTGAGAGCACATGGGATTCGGTCATCGGGCTTTGGTTGGGGGTGTCTTCGTGCTGGCGATGGCGCACGTCGGGTGTGGGGCCGCGCCCGCGCCGGGCTCCATCGACGACGCCGCGGGGGACGCCGCCGCCGAAGCGGCCGCCCGCCAGGGGGACGCGACCGCCGATGCCGTCGTCATCGTCGTGGCGGCGGAGGCCGGCGCCACCGACGGCTCGACGGCGGACGGCGCTGTGGTCGACGCAGCCTCCCCGGACGCGAGGCCCTCTGAGACGGGCAGCGCGGGGGACGACGCGAGCGCCGACATCGACGCGAGCGCCGCGGAAACAGGCGTGGGCACCCCCGACGCGAGCGCCATCGACGCTGGTTGCCCGGGCCTCGTCTGCTCCGGAGTCTGCGTGGCCGACGACGACGTGCACCACTGCGGAAGCTGCGACAGCGACTGCACCGCGCTCTCGCACGTCAGCGGGCCGGTCTCGTGCACCGCGGGGCAGTGCGCCTTTCCCCTGAGCTCGTGCGCGCCGGGGTGGACGCACTGCTCGAGCAACGCCGCCCAGGGCTGCGAGACCGACGAGTCGTCGGCGTCGACCTGCGGCGGCTGCGGCAACGCCTGCGGCGCGAGCGCCCCCAAGTGCTCCGGCTCGGGGAACGCCTACCAGTGCGTCACGGGTTGCCCGAGCACGGCGCCGGCCCTCTGCGGAGGAACCTGCGTCGACACGACGTCGAGCCCCGCCAATTGCGGCGCGTGCGGCAACGCGTGTCCGGCCGTGGCCCATGGGCAGCCGACGTGCGCGGGCGGCGTCTGCGGCGCGGCCTGCAACAGCGGGCTCGCCCTCTGCGCGGGGACCTGTGTCGACACGAGCGGCGACGTGAGCAACTGCGGCGGCTGCGGCCTTCACTGCGCTTCCGGCGAGCTGTGCGTCTCGGGCGCATGCTCGGGCCCGGCCGGGACTAACCTCTGCGGCGGCGCGTGCGCCGCCGACAGCCCGGCCGCGTGCGGCCCGAGCTGCGCGGTATGCCCGGCTCCGACGGGAGGCACCGCGACGTGCGCGGGGTCGACGTGCGGGCAAGCCTGCTCGCAGGCGGGGGACTCGGTATGTGGCGGCGCCTGCGTCGACGAGAGCACCGA
>JBEKGQ010000903.1:0-3036 GCA_050012715.1 Polyangiaceae bacterium | reverse complement strand
ACGGCGGGCGCGACCGAGGCGCGAGGCGCGGTCACGCTGGGGCGCCGTCTGGCGTCGTCGGCCCCGGCGCGCGACGTGGAGGCGGCGCTCGAGGCGCTCGGCGACGGCAAGTCCGCCAGCGCCCGCGCCGTCGCGCTGGAGATGGCGGCTCGCGGGGGGCGAGCGCTCGACGTGAGCACCGCGCTCGAGGCGTGGGGCTCGGCGCGCGGCACGCCGGAGGAGCGGGCCATCGGCGCCATGGCGGCGGGCCTCGTCGCGGAGCGGGCGGGCAACCGGCTGCGAGCGCTCGAGGCATTCAAGGCGGCGCGCGCCGCGGACCCGACGAACGAGGCCGCGCTGCGCGCGATCGCGTCGCTCGAGCAGGTCGACCTCGTCGGAGAGATCAACGCGCTCGCCGACGAGCTCGGCGACGGACCGCGCGGGGCCATCGCCCGCATCGAGGCGGTGACCCGGGGCGAGGGCGTCCTGCCCGAGCCGACACGGGCCGACCTCCTCGAACGCGCGCACCGCGCCGCGCCGACGCTGCCGATCGCGGCGTTCCTGGCCGAGCGGATCGTGCGACGCGGGGGCGAGGTCGACCAGGTCGTGCAGTGGATCCGCGAGCGCCGGCTGGCCACGACCGACCCGATCGAGGCAGCGCTCGACGGCGTGCGCGAGGCGCTCCTCGTCGCCGATCATGACCCGGCGCTGGCGGGCGAGCGGCTGCTCGAGGCTCACCGCGCGCGGCCGGCGGACGTGGCGCTGCGGGAGCTCTGCGAGCGCATGGCCAGCGAGCCGGCGGAGGACCGCGCGCGCTGGCGCGAGCAGCGCGCGGGCGAGGCATCGGGCGACGCGCGGACGCTGCTCTTCCTCGAGGCGGCGGAGGAGTACGACCGCGCCGGCGACGAGGAGGGTGCGGTGCGGAGCGCCGAGGCCGCCGCGAGCACGGAGGCGCCCCTCGGGCGCATCGCGCGGGAGCGCGCCGAGCTGCGCGCGGGGCGCGTATCGCGCCTGGCCGAGGAGCTGCTCTCGGCGGCGAAGAGCGCGGAGGACGTGCGCGGCCGCCGCGAGGCGTACGAGCGGCTGGCCATCCTCGACGCGACGGCGCGGCAAGATCCGGCGAGCGCGCTCCTCTGGCACCGCTCGATCCTCGAGGACGCGCCGACCTTCAAGCCGAGCCTGCGCCACGTCGAGCAGCACCTCGTCAGCGAAGGCCGCGACGACGAGCTCGAGCCCATCGCGAGCGCCATCGCCAACGCGCTCCGCGGGAGCGGCGCGGGGGAATGCACGTCGCACGCCGAGCTCGGCGCGCGCCTCCGCATGCGCGGCACCGAGGGGAGCTGGGACTCGACGCGCGAGCTCGTGGAGCTCGCCGCCTCCGAGGGCGAGCCTTCGCTGTGGTCGCTGCGCATGCTGCAGGCGCATTCCCGCGCGCGCGGCGACGACGAGGGGTTCCTGTCCGCGACGCTGAAGCTCCTCGACCGCGGGCCGCGGCCCGCGGAGGCGGCCTCGCTCCTCGTGCACGCGGGCGAGGTCGCGTCGCGCCTGGGGCGGCTCGACCAGGCGCGCTCGCTGCTCGAGCGCGCGGCGGCGGAGGACCCGGGCGACGTGGTGGTCTGGGGCCTGCTGGCCGACGTGCGCCAGCGCGCGGGCGACGCGCGCGGGGCCGCGGAGGCGTGCGAGTCGCTGGCGCGGACGAGCGTCGTGCGCGACCACCAGCTCCTCGCCTGGTACGACGCCGGGCGCATCTGGTCCGACGAGGTCGAGGACGACAGCCGCGCGATCCTCGCGCTCGAGGCGGCGGCGACGCTCGACGTGGCGCACGAGGACGTCTTCGATCGGCTGTCGCGCGTGTACGCGAAGCTGAAGATGCTCCCCGAGCTCGCGGGCCTGCTCGAGCGACGCATCGAGGGCATCACCGACGCCGACGAGCGGCTCGCGATGGAGGTGCGCCGCGGACGCATCCTCCTCGACGTGGGCGACGTCGAGGGCGCTCGCTCGGCCTTCGAGGCCGCGCTCGCCGAGCGGCCGGACGACGCGGGAGCCCTGTCGGCGTTCGCCGACCTCTGCGTCGTGCAGAAGGACTGGGACGCCGCCGAGCAGGCCCTCGTTCGCCTCGCCCGCCTGCTGCCGACCGCCGAGGAGCAGCGCGACGTGTACGCGCGCCTGGGCGAGCTCTACTCGCACCACTTGCTGAACCTCACCCGGGCCGAGGTCGCATGGAAGGAAGTGCTCAAGCGCGCCCCCGACGACGGGCCGACGATGGAGAAGCTCGTCGACGTCTACAAGCGCCAGAACGATCCCGCGCGCGCGATCGAGCTGCAGGCCGAGCTCGTCGGAAAGTCGACGACGCCGGAGGACAAGAAGCGGCGCATCGTCGAGCTGTCGGCGATCCACGAGCAGACCGCCCACGACAACCGGCGCGCGGAGCAGACGCTCGAGGCCGCGCGGCGCGAGTTCCCGCAGGACGTGGGGGTGCTTCGCGCGCTGGCGGAGTTCTACATCCGGCACCAGCAGACGCCGGCGGTGAACATCCTGCTCGACCGCGCCGGAGCCGACGCGCGGCGCGCGCTCGCCGCGGGGCGCTTCAGCCCGGCGGTGTTCGGGGTCCTCGCCACGGTATTCGACCTCCGCGGCAAGAAGGACGCGGCGCGCGTGACGCAGGCGATGCTGGCGGCGTTCGAGGGGAGCGCGGCGGGCGTGGGCGGGGCGAACGAGCGGGCGTTCGACCCGCGGCTCGACGACGTGCTGGCTCCCGACGTGCTCACGCCGGCGCTGCGCGCGCTGCTCATGAAGACCGGTGAGGCGCTCGACGTGGCCGCGACGATCGATCTGCGCGCGATGAAGGCCGCGCCGGTCCCGCCCGATTCAGCGATGGCGCGGCTCGCCAACCTGGTGACCCAGGCGTGGGGCCTCGGTCCCGCGCAGGTTCTCGCGTCGCCCAAGGTCGGGCTCACGTGCTGGCCGGTGGGCTCCTCACCGCCGACGTTCGTGGTCGGCGAGGCCCTCCTCGCGAACGAGCGCATCGCGCCGTTCCTCGTGATGCGCGCGGTGAAG
>JBEKGQ010000902.1:0-3042 GCA_050012715.1 Polyangiaceae bacterium | reverse complement strand
GAAGGCGCCCTTGCCGATGGCGTCCCAGATCGAGTCCCGCTTCACCTCTTCGAGCAGGGCGAGCGCCTCGTCGAGCACCTGCACCGCCCGCTGCGCGATCCGCCCGTCGGCCTTGAACTCGATCTCCTCGCCGAGGTGCTTCGCCGCGCCGTAGACGTAGCGGGTCGCCTTCAGGGCGAGGAAGCGGTCCATCAGCATCGGGTTGTGGATCGCCTCGCTGAACATGCCGAGGAGCTCGATCGACTGGTGGGTCGTGATGCCGACGAGGTCGAACATCGCGTCGTGCACGTGGGCGAAGAAGATGTCGCCCGTCTTGTGCTTCGTCGGCGGCATCCACTTGATGGGGTGGCGGGCGAAGATCTGCCGGACGAGCTGCGCCTGCGCGATCTCGAGCAGGAACGAGTCCTCGATCCACGGGTCGATCTCGTACGCGTGGCCGAGGCCCATCTGCTCCTCGCGCAGGCCCGCGCGCAGGCCGAACGCCTCGTTGATGAACTGACTGGTGACGACGGTGTGGGCCTTCTCGACCGCGTCCGCCGTCGTCAGGTAGTTGTCCTCCCCGGTGTTGATGACGATGCCGGCGCGCGCGATGAACCGCCGCGATACGTACTGGTCGACGAAGGTGCGGCACATGTTGATGTCGCGGAAGAGGATCCCGTACATCGCGTCGTTGAGGAGCATGTCGAGCCGCTCGACCGCCGCCATCCACGCGATCTCGGCCATGCACAGGCCCGACGAGTAGTTGGTCTGCTGGATGTAGCGACCGAGCTCGGTCGACGCCTCGTCGAGCGAGCGCCGGATGATCTTGAAGTTCTCCTGGGTGGCGAAGGTGCCGCCGTAGCCCTCGGTCGTCGCGCCGTGGGGGACGTAGTCGAGCAGCGACTGCGCGGTGGCCCGGATGACGGCCACGATGTCGGCTCCCGCGACGGCGGCGGCCTTGGCCTGGAGCGCGTCGTCGTAGATGTTGCCGGTGGCGACGATCACGTACTTCTGCGGGGTCGGCCCGGCGGGGATGCGCGCGCGGAGGCCGTCGCGAGCCGTGCGGGCCTGGTCGATGCGGGCGAGGGCGGCGTCGGTGTGCGGGCGGAGGGCCTCGCGCGCCGCGTCGGGGCTCGCCCCGCCCTCGCCGCGGTCGAGCTCCGGCGCGAAGGCGAGGCGCTCCGCGGCGTCCTGCACCGTCGTGGCCCCGGAGAGGAGCGCGCGCCCGAGGAAGTACGCGATCCCGTGGCCGAGCAGGCCCGCCTCGCGGTAGCGCTCGACCGCGGTGTTGACGAGCGGGGCGCCCTGGTCGTCGACCCCCTCGGCGCCATAGGCGCGCAGGATCGTCCGCTCGACGCCGACCGTCGTGTGGCCGTCGATGTAGCGCTGCACGTCGTCGGCGATCTCGGCGGCGAGCTCGCGGCAGCGCGCGACCTTGCCGGCATCCATGGGAACGGTGGCCATCGAAGGAGAGGCTTTTGCCACAAGGCGCGCGCGACGTCATCAGCCGCTCATCAGGAGCACCACCGCGTACGCGATGAAGCCGATGGCGGCGAGCGCCTGCGCCGCGCGCTCGCCGCCCACCCACGCGAGCCGCCCGAGGCCGCCGAGCATGGCGGCGCCCGCGAGCGCGAGCAGAGTGAGCGTGCCCGTCGGGGGAGGCTCGGTCTCGCGCAGGGCGTCGAGCATCGATGCGGCCGACGCGGAGGGGCCGCCCACGTCCTTCCGGTAGGAGGCGACGCGGGCGAGGCTCTCGTCGGCCCGGGTCCGCCACCGGTCGCTCCCGGAGCCGGGCCCGCGCGTCGCGAGGGCCGCGCTACGCATCGCGCCATACGCGAGCATCGCGGTCGCATCGTCGCCGCGCGCCTCGGCGTCGCGCCCGATGGCCTCGAGGCGTTCCCATCCCCGCGCCGGCCACGGGCTCCCGGGGACGAGGGCTTCCGCCGCCGCCCGGGCATGCACGATGGCCTCTCCCCAGTCCGAGCGGGCCGCCGCCGCATCCGCGAGGGTGACCTCGGCCTGGCCCACCGCCAGCTCGCGGGCGGTGAGGACCGCCGTCGCCGCGACCACGACGAGCGCCGCCACGGCGGCCGCGCGCGCGGCCGTCATGCGAAGTCGCGCTTGCGGAAGATGATCGCGCTGAGGACGAGGAGCCCGGTCGCGTAGAACGCGGCGTGGAGGACGGCGCTCCCGACGTACGGCCACACGGGCTGGCCCGGCACCGCCCCGAGCAGGAAAGCCCGCGCCGGCACGTAGACGTGGAGGTTCGGGATGACGCGGGCGACCACCTTGGCGATGTCGCTCGCCGTCTGCCCGAATTGACGCGGGGGGATGTGCGCCATCGTGTCGCTGGACCGGCCGATGACCCAGACGGCGATGGTGAAGATCGCGGTGAGAAACGGCGACGAGAAGGACGAGAAGAGCGTCGCGATCGCGGCCACGATGGCGATCTCGCTGAGCGAGAGGACCGCGGCGGCGAGGACGAGCTGCCGCTCGTCCGGCGACGGCGCGGCCAGGAGCCAGGCCACGCCCGCCAGCGCGAGCGACCAGGGGAGCATGACGAAGACGCGCGTGTGCTTCGCGCGGACGAGGGTCACGCCGAGAATGGCCAGCATGAGCAGCGCCGCGGCGTTGACCTTCCACGCCGGTTGCCCGCTCTCGAGCGCGAGGAGCATGAGCACGGCGGCCATGTCGACGCAGACGAAGACGCCCACCGTGAACATGATCCCCTTGTACTTGCCGACGACGTACTCCCAGCGGCGGATGGGCCGCGACAGGATCGGGAAGATCGTCTTGTGCTCGAGCTCCCGGTAGAGCGACGTCGACCCGAGCACGACCGCGATGAGGACGCCGTAGAGCGAGATCGACGCGGCCCCGAGATCGGCCACGACGCGCGCCTCGTTGTGGAGCGAGAGCGTCCCCACGAGGACCGAGTAGAGGTCCGTCGCCAGGGCCACCGCGAACACGCCGAGGAGGACGCGCGCGCGCACCGCCTCGCGGTACGTGTTGAGGGCGATCGTCAGGATGCGGGCGAGCACCGCCCGCGGTTCTACCATGGTGAGG
>JBEKGQ010000901.1:0-3046 GCA_050012715.1 Polyangiaceae bacterium | reverse complement strand
TGGGCGTAGCGGTAGAACGCCGCGTTGAGGAGACCCACGCGGCCGTGCGTCTTCTGCCGGAGGAGCGCGGTGACGCCGTTCAGCTGCGGCGCCACGAAGCTCGTGCCGCCCCAGCCGTTCTGCCACTGGCCGTCGACGTAGAGGAGGTAGCCCGAGAAGGGATCCGCGTCGGCCGAGACGTCGGGGACGTTGCGGCCCTTGTAGTTCGCGGGAACGTCGAGGAGCGTCTGCACCGGGTCGACGCCGTCGTTGTACGTGATGACCTGGCCGGACGCGCTCTCCTGCACGCCGGGGTAGCCCTGCTGGTACCACGGCACCGGCCAGTAGACGCTGACGCCGCCGCCGCTGCCGGTCGAGAAGAGCGAGTAGCCCGGGGCGATGTTCGCGTCGAAGAAGGTCTGCAGGCCGTCCCAGCCCCACACCTGCTCCTTGGTGACCGTGTAGCTCGCCGTCCCGGTCACGCCGAAGTAGGCGTCGTTGACGGTATAGGGGGTCGTGGTGCCGCCCGCCGCGGTGATCGCGGGATCGGAGGCGGGCGCGTCGACGGAGAGCACGTTCGACAGGCCCGGGATCCCGTTCTCCGCGTAGTCGTAGGCGCCCGAGTCGCCGCTCGACGCGAAGGTCGAGATGCCCTGCGCGGCCGCCTCGAGGAACGCCTGGTGGAACGCCTGGAGCTCGATGGTGAAGTCGGTGCCGTTGAGCGCCGCGTTGTAGAAGAGCTCCGCCTCGCCCCAGCTGCACGACAGGCTGTCGACGAGGTTGTCCGACGCCGCGGTGTAGAAGAGGTCGAGGAAGCCGCCGTCGGTGTTCGGCGCGTCGTAGACGACGATGTTCGCGCCGGGCGCGAGACCGCCCGACTGCTCCGTGTCGAGGGTCGTCTCGCCCGAGCCGCCGTCGATGGCGCCGCCGCCGTCGACGTGGACCTGCGTGATGCGCGTCTGGCTCACGGTGAGGCCGATCCCGCTCCAGTAGGCGTAGGCGTCGGCGGGGGCGAAGTTCGAGAGCGTGGCGATGCCGATCGTCGAGCCCCGGCCGGTGATGCCGGCCGCGTAGAGCGGGTTCACGTCGTAGTTGTTCGCGAAGTCGCCGACGGTGTAGTTGCCGGGCACGCCGGTGGCCGTGCTGTTCTTCGGGAGCACGACGGGCGGCGCGTACTTCGCCGACACCTGGCTCGCGCGGATGCTCTTCGCCGTCGCCGCCGGCTGGGTCGAGAACCCGGCGACGACGAGCATGACGTCCGACAGCGCGCTCGGGAGATGCGGCGGCAGGGTCGGGCGGTGGTAGCGCGTCGAGCCGTGCTGGAAGTCGTTCATCGTGAAGGTGAACGCCTGCGTGAAGGCGCCGATGGTGCCGGTCGCCTTGAGCACGAGGTTGTCGGCCAGGGTCGACCCGACGGTGATGCCGAACGGCGTGAGGTAGTTCGCGACGCGCTCGATGGCGCCGGCGGACGGGGCGAACTGACCGGCGAACTGACGCACCGAGAGGAACTGGTGGTAGCTCGGCGACCCGGGCTCCTGCGTCGACTGGACGAAGGCCTCGAGGGCGTTCGTGTCCGTCACCTTGAAGATGATCGACACCGAGATCACCTGGGTCGGATCCGAGGAGCCGAGGTCGAGGTCGAGCAGAGGCCCGGACGTCGTCGTCGACTGCGCGGCGGCCCCGGTGGCGACCGGCTCGGGCGCGCTGCCCGTGTTGCCCGGCGCGGCGCAGGCCGCGGCCCCGAGGATGAAACAGCTCAGAAGCCCGAGACGAGTCTCTTTTCGCATGTCGACCGGCACCCCGATGTTGAAGGAAAACAAACGTCCGCCTCCCGGAGGCGCGGCACGAGCGCCGCGTACACCGGTGCGAAGCAGCTAGGCGCCTTTCTGATGCGAGGCGCGGATTCAGACAAGTGAAATGGGGCCCTGTCATCCTTTGGAGCGACCCCGCCACGACCGCGACACGAGGCGCGCAACGCGGCGGCTGGAATTTCGCGCCGCGGCCACCGTGGTCGGTTGTTTACTCGCCTCGTGACACGCGCGTAGCATCCGGCACGGAGTGGCGACAACGGAGGTAACGGCGTGACGGCAAATGGGGCGGCGCTCTGCATCGGTGTCTCGAGGTACAACGACCGCGGACTCGCGCCGCTGCCGGACGCCGCGCTCACCGCCCGTGAGGTCCAGAAGGCCCTCGACACGCGCGTCTTCCCCGCGTCGACCGCCATCGTCGATCCCGGGAGCAACGGCGATCTGTTCCTCAAGCTGCAGAAGGCGGCCGGCGAGGCGCGCGGGGGGACGTTCATCCTCTACTTCGCCGGCCACGCCCTCCGGCGCGGGGGCGACCTCTTGCTGACGACGCGGGACACGGAGCTCGAGGGCACCAAGGGGTGCGTGCCCTGGTCCGACGTGCGCGGCATGCTGAAGCGCGAGGGGATCGTGACGGGGGTGTTCCTCCTCAACGTCGACCAGCCGGCGGGCTCGGGCCGCCCGCAGCTCGACGGAAGCTCGGTCGCCGTGATGGGCTCCTTGCGGACGTACGACGCCAGCGGCGGCAACACGGCCCTCCGCGCCTACGCGGACGCGGTGCTCGCGGTGCTTCAGCGACCGGGCGCGGAGCTCGAAGCCTACCTGACCGACGGGACGCTCGATGCGACGGGCCTGAACAAGTATCTGACGGAGAAGGCCCCGGCGGCGGCGGCCCACGCGAGCTTCGCCAAGGCGACGAAGGCCGCGGTGCTGCGGGACTTCGCGACGCCGAGCCCCATGTCGATGCGTGGCTCGCAGCTCCCCCCGGCGGCGTCGCTGGCTCCGAAGCCGTCGGTCGTCGGCGCCCCGCCCCCCGCCTCCGTCGCGCCGACGCCCGCGGTGGTCGAGCCGCCCGCGCCGGCCGCAGCGGCACCGTCGCCTCCCCCCGCGCCCGAGCCCCCGCCGCCCGAGCCGCCGAAGGCACTGGAACCCCCGGTGGAGGTCAAAGCGGAGGTCGCGGAGCCCGCGCCCGCGCCCGCGCCCGAGCCCCAGCCCGAGCCTGCGCCCGAGCCCGCGCCCGACCCCGTCGCCGCCTCGGCACC
>JBEKGQ010000900.1:0-3047 GCA_050012715.1 Polyangiaceae bacterium | reverse complement strand
GCGAGGGATTCACGGCCGGCGGCGCCGCCCGATGGCGAGCGCGCCGAGGCCGAGCGCCAGCATGCCGAAGCCAGTGGCGCCTTCGCTCGCGAGGGGCGACGTCGCGCAGCTCGACTTGCTCGAGCCCGAGCCGCCGCCGGAGCTGGAGCCCGAGGCCCCCGAGCTCGAGCCCGAGCTGGACCCCGAGCTGGAGCCGGACCCCGAGCCCGAGCTGCCGCCCGACGAGGAGCCGCTCCCGGCGTCCGCCGTCATGCAGAGGTTGCACGCGTAGCTGGTCGAGCCGTCCGGGGTGGGATGCTCGCACGTGGACGCGACGCAGATGCCCGCTTCGTCGTAGTTGGGGCCGGCGGTATTGCACGCCTGGCCGACGGTGGAGCAGCTGTCGGGCGGGGCGACGTCGGCGCGCGCCGGGCCACTCCCGGCGAGCACCGTCAATGCCGCGCTCGCGGCGAGGACTCGAAGACTCTGACGCATGGGGCTCTTCCTCCGCCGGCATCTTCTCACGCCCTCGACCGCGGGGGCGACCTGGTCTACGCCTCCGAAGCATGTCCTCTCCGCGCACTCTGCACGCCCCCACGGGGGGCCAGCTCTCCTGCAAGGGCTGGGTCCAGGAAGCCGCCCTCCGCATGCTGCACAACAACCTCGATCCCGACGTCGCCGAGCGTCCGGACGACCTGGTCGTCTACGGCGGCACGGGGAAGGCGGCCCGAAACTGGGAGTGCTTCGACGTCATCGTGCGAGAGCTGCGCGCGCTCGGGAACGACGAGACGCTCCTCGTCCAGAGCGGCAAGGCGGTCGGCAAGTTCCGCACGCACCCCGACGCGCCGCGCGTCATCCTCGCGAACTCGAACCTCGTGCCGAAGTGGGCGACGTGGGACGAGTTCCGCCGCCTCGAGGCGATGGGCCTGACGATGTTCGGTCAGATGACGGCCGGCTCGTGGATCTACATCGGCACGCAGGGGATCCTCCAGGGGACGTACGAGACGTTCGTCGCGGCGCGCGGCGCGTACGCGGCGCGGACCGGCAAGGACATCAACCCGGGGTCATCGTGGGTCCTCACCGCGGGTCTCGGGGGGATGGGTGGCGCGCAGCCGCTCGCGGCGACGATGGCGGGCCTGAGCTGCCTCGCGGTGGAGGTGGACGCGTCGCGCATCGAGAAGCGCCTCGCCACCCGCTACGTCGACGTGCGCGTGGACGACCTCGACCGGGCGCTCGGTACGCTCGACGCGGCGAAGAAGGAGGGGCGCGCGATCAGCGTCGCGCTCTGCGGCAACGCCGCCGAGGTGTATCCGGAGCTCGTTCGCCGCAAGATCGTGCCGGACCTCGTGACCGAGCAGACGGCCGCGCACGATCCGCTGAACGGGTACATCCCCCTCGGGCTCACCCTGGAGGAGGCCGCGGACCTTCGCGCGGAGGACCCGGCGGGGTACGTCGAGCGCGCCACCGCCAGCATGGCCGAAGAGGTGACCGCGATGCTGTGGATGAAGGCGAGCGGCGCCGAGGTCTTCGACTACGGGAACAACATCCGCGCTTGCGCGAAGGAGGCCGGGTGCGAGCGTGCGTTCGACATCCCGGGCTTCGTGCCGGAGTACATCCGGCCGCTGTTCTGCGTGGGGAAGGGGCCGTTCCGGTGGGTGGCCCTCAGCGGGGACCCGGCGGACATCGCGGCGACCGACGAGGCGGTGCTCGCGGCGGTGCCGGGCGACGAGGACCTGAAGCGGTGGATGGAGCTCGCCCGTGAGCGCGTGAAGTTCCAGGGCCTGCCCGCGCGCATCTGCTGGCTCGGGTACGGCGACCGCGCGAAGGTGGGGCTCGCGTTCAACGAGCTGGTGCGCACGGGCAAGGTGAAAGCCCCCATCGTCATCGGGCGGGATCACCTCGACTGCGGGAGCGTGGCCTCCCCCAACCGCGAGACCGAGGCCATGAAGGACGGCTCGGACGCCATCGCCGACTGGCCGCTGCTCAACGCGCTCGTGAACACCGCCGCGGGCGCCAGCTGGGTGAGCTTTCACCACGGCGGGGGCGTGGGGATGGGCATGAGCCTGCATGCCGGCATGGTGGTCGTCGCGGACGGGACGCCGGAGGCGGCCAGGCGCCTGGAGCGGGTGCTGACGAGCGATCCGGGGATGGGCGTCATTCGCCACGCGGACGCCGGCTACGACGACGCGGTCGCGTTCGCCGAGGCCCACCACGTCCATGTGCCTCATCGACTGAAGGGGTAGGAGCTGACCGCGAGGCGTCGCCCGTCAGGATCGCGGAAGTAGAGGGTGTGCAGGGTCTCCGCCTCGACTGCGACCCGCGCTCGCCAGGCCTCCTTGTCGTCGACCGCGAAGGCGAGCAGCTCGCGGCTCTCGGGCGCGACGGGCGGCTCGCCGGGCTCGGCGCGCTCGAGCATGAGGACGGCTCCGCCTGCGTCGAGCCACACGCTGCCGCGCGGGGCGTCGCGCTGGAGCACGGTGAAGGCGAGCACGTCGCAGTAGAAGCGCTCGAGGCGCGGGAGATCGTTCGTCCGAAAGGCGACGTGGTGGATCCGCACACCGCCATGCTAATGCGCCTGGAGTGAACACCGGCCATGCTCCTCGCGTCTTCGTAGCGACTCACGGCCACTGCTTCGACGGGCTTTGCTCCGCCGCCATGTTCACGCGGCTCTACCGGCACCGCTTCGCGGGGGACGGCGCGACCTTCTCGTACCACGGGGCCGGCTACGGCCCCGGCCAGAACGGGGTCGACCCGAAGCTCGTCACCGGCGACGTGAACGCCATCCTCGACTTTCGCTACAGCCCGTTCGAGAAGCTCGACTGGTACTTCGATCACCACGTGAGCGCCTTCGTCACGCCGGCCGATCGCGCTGACTACGAGCGCCGCGCCGCCGCGCAGGAGGCGGCCGGGGAGCGCCGCTTCTTCCACGACGGTACGTACAGCAGCGCGACGAAGCTCATCGCCGACGTCGGCCGCGAGCGCTTCGGCCTCGATCCGGCGCCGACCGCGGAGCTCGTCCGGTGGGCAGACATGATCGACAGCGCGTCGTTCCCGAGCGCGAAGATGGC
>JBEKGQ010000899.1:0-3055 GCA_050012715.1 Polyangiaceae bacterium | reverse complement strand
GACCGCGGGGCTCTCGCGGTCTCTCTGCATAACCCCCACCGCGTCGGTGCCGGCCAGCGCGGGGTCGATCAAGGGCCAGAAGTACCAGTCGAGCCAGGTCGCGGGCGCGGACTGGAACCTCGACGCCGCTACCGCGGGCAAGGGCTTCGCGTGCCTGAAGTTCGCGATGGATGCCCCCCAGTACTACATGTACATGTTCACGACGACGGGCGCCGGCATCGCTGGCGGCACCTGGGTCGCGACGGCGCAGGGTGACCTGAACGGCGACGGCAATCTCTCCACCTTCACGCTGAACGGCATCATCCAATCGTCGATGACGTTCTCGCTGGCGCCGAACCTCGTCGAGCTGAACCCGGAGGAGTGACGAGGGTCTTCTCGATGGCGTAGGATCGATGCCGACTGCCCTCCGGGGGAGCTCGGCATCGGTCCGTTGGAGATCAACGCAAGACGGGACCCGATTGGGCGGCCCAGGGGCAGGGAGAAGCGCGATGCGTCGGCGGCTGGGAAAGCGAGATCGCGGCTTCACGTTGATCGAGCTCATGATCGTCGTGGCGATCATCGGCATCCTGGCGGTGCTCGCCGTCTACGGCGTGCGCAAGTACATGGCGCACACCAAGACGGCCGAAGCCTACAATTCGCTCGGGCAGATGGGAAAGAACCAGTCGGCCTACTTCGAGCAGGAGTCCATGGCCGGGCTGACTCTCCCGCCCGGCGCGACGGCGGGCGCCTCCCGTGCCCTCTGCGCCTCGCCGACCGCCTCGGTGCCGGCGAGCCCCGGCGCCATCAAGGGCCAGAAGTACCAGTCGAGCCAGGCCCCCGGCGTCGACTGGAACATCGACGCAGCGGCGACCGTCCCCACGGGCTTCTACTGCCTCAAGTTCACGATGGATGCGCCGCAGTACTACATGTACAGCTTCACGTCGACGAACGGCTCGGCGGCCGGCGGGACCTGGAAGGGCATCGCCAACGGCGACCTGAACGGCGATGGTGTGCTCTCGACGTTCGAGCTCGACGGCATCATCCAGCCCTCGATGGCCTTTTCGCTGGCGCCGAACTTCCTCGAGACGAACCCGGACGAGTGATCACCCGGCGCGGCTGCTCGGCGGTCCGGGGGCGACGCCAACCACTCCTAGAACGGCGACCGCAGCCCCTTCTGCGCGAGCGCGCGGGCGACGAGGTCGGCGACGCGGTCTGCGGGCGGATGGGGGAGCTCGTTGCCGTCGGCGTCCGTGACCTCGGTGACGTCGAAGGGGGGCGCGTCGATCCAGTGCACGATGAGGCCGTCGCCCTCCACGATGCGTCGCTCGTCGCGCTGGGTCCCGAGCACGCCGTAGCCCGAGACCGCCACGTCGAGGGCGGGGTCGTAGCGGAGCAGCGACTTGCCGCTCATGAAGAGCTCGGGGCTCTCCACGCCCATCGCGTCGAAGAGGGTGGGGAAGACGTCGGCGTGCGAGGCGTAGGTGTAGCGTTGCCGAGGCTGCACCCCCGGGATGCGCGCGAGGAACGTCACCTCGCACTGCTGCGTCGAGAGGAAGCCGCCGCCGTGGCCGAAGGTACCGTGCTCGAAGAACTCCTCGCCGTGGTCGCCGGTCACGATGAGCAAGGTGCGATCGAGGCGGCCGGAGGCGCGGAGGGTGTCCACCAGCTTGCGAACGAGCGAGTCCACGTAGAGGATCGCGTTCTTGTACCGATTGCGGATGAAAGGGGCGCGCGGCTTCATCTCGCTCGCGAGGGCGGCCTCCGCGCCCAAGGTCATCGTGGGGGTGTAGCGCTCGAACTCCGGCGGGTACGAGTAGTCGTAATGCGTCGAGTCCAAGATGAAGTAGTCGAAGCGCGGCGGGGCGTCGGACGGCGCTTCGGCGAGCGTCGCCAGGAGCGCGCCCAGCATGCGCGCGTCGGACGCGTACGCCGCCTCGGTGGGCCCCTGGTAGGAGAAGTCCACGAGGCCGCCGAAGAAGAGATCGTCGAGCCCCTCGTAGGCGCCCAGGTTGGCCCACGCGGAGAGGTGGTACCCCAGCGACTTGAGGATCTCGAGCGGGAGCGGGCGGACGTGATCCTTGCGCGCCAGCGCGTAGAACGCCCCGCCGAGCCCGTCGAGGATCCCGAACATCGACGCGCCCGTCTTGTTGGCGGTCGTGAGGTGGTGCCGGGGGACGATGGACTCGTTCGCCAGGGTCGCGAGGAACGGCGTGACCTCGGGCCCGAACATGTCCCCGCGCAGCGACTCGATGTGCACGACGAGGATGTCGGGGCGCGATCGCGCGCGCACCCCCGCCTTCACGCGCTCCCGCCGTTCCTGCACTTCGGCGAAGATGCGCTCGTCGCCGTAGAGCGTCGGCAGCACGCCCCCGCCTGCGCCCGCCGCGCTCGTGCGCACGAGCGGCGCGACTCCCCAGGGAGCCGCGGCCTCCACGTCGCGTGCGTCCGTGAGCCCCGTCATCGCGCAAGCGCGGAGCGTGGCCGCGGTCCCCACGAGCAGGAGAGAGGGCACGGCGGCCCGGCGCAGCGCCGCGTCCAGGGCGGGTAGCGTGGGGAGCTGCGCGAGGAGGCGCAGGACGAGCGCGAGCAGCAGGGACAGGGCCCCGGCCCACGCCGCGAGGCTCCCCAGGCTCAGGCTCCCGGCGCTGAGGGCGCCCGCGCGGAGCGCCTCGAGCGTCTCGCGGAGCATGCCGGCGCTCAGGTGGCCGCCCATGGTCCCGAGGACCGCGCGGTCGACGGCGAGCCCCAGTCCGACGAGCGTCGCACTCACCGCGTACGCGGCGCCGTCGAGGCGGCGACGGCTCAGCCATCGCAGCAGCGCGCCGAGCGCCCACGTGAGCACGGCGACCTGGCACGCGCTGCCGGCGAGCGACACCCGGGCAGCGAAGCTGGTCTCCCCGGGTGGCGCGAGAACGAGCCAGCACGTCACTGCGCTCGTGAGGACGACGAACGCGCCGAGGGCGGTCGGGGTCACGGGACGCTCGAGCAGCCGCGCGAGCGTGGGCAGGCGCGTGCGGAGCGGAGACGTCACGGGGCAGAGCCTATCTCAGCCCGTGAGGCCGTGGACGCGTCGAGC
>JBEKGQ010000898.1:0-3058 GCA_050012715.1 Polyangiaceae bacterium | reverse complement strand
AGGAACATCAGCTGCCCGGGCTTGCCCGAGAGCGTCGTCTTCGCGATGTCCTTCTGGGTGTCCACGTCGACGACGTGGACCGCCGAGTCGTCCTCGTCGGCGATGTAGGCGAGGGTCTGCCCGCCCAGCTTGGCCAGGGCGACCGTCGACCCTTCACGGGGCAGACCGAGGGGCACGGGCGAGTGCGACGCGTCGAGGACGCGCCCACACCCGGCCGGGGGAGCTTTCGCGACCGGGGCGACCGGCGCGGGGGTGGCCCCACCGCACGCGGCGGCGGCAGCGGCCAGGGTGGAGACGGCGATGACGGCGCTGAGGGATCGTAGGGTTCGCATGGTTGGGCTCGCGTTGGACGGAGGAGAGTACCAACCCATTCGATACGCCCCCGCGATTGATGAGTACGGGAGGGTAAGGGGGAACCTCCCTGTCCTCCAAGCCCGGCGTTCAGAGAAAACGCGTGGCCTGACGCAGGCCGGCGAGGGCGGAGAGAAAGGCGGGCGAGATCAGGAAGATGAAGTGGGGTACCGTGGAGGCTTACCGGGAACGTGGGGGATCATGCTTAGCCCGCAACAACCGCCGGAGGGGCCCGTCCTGCCGGGCACCATGCTTGCCGGCAAGTACCGGGTGGAGCGCACCCTGGGCGTCGGCGGCATGGGGGTGGTGGTCGCGGCGCACCACATCCACCTCGACGAGCGCGTCGCGATCAAGTTTCTCCTGCCGGAGGTGGCGGTCCAGGGTGGAGAGCCGGTGGCGCGCTTCATGCGCGAAGGCCGCGCCGCCGCGAAGATTCGCAGCGAGCACGTCGCGAGGGTGAGCGACGTCGGGGCGCTCGAGGACGGCACGCCGTTCCTCGTGATGGAGTACCTCGAGGGCCGCGACCTCTCCCAGGTCCTCGACGAAGGTGGCCCCCTCACCGCCGACGACGCGCTCGACTACGTGCTGCAAGCTTGCGAGGCGCTCGCCGAGGCGCACGCGCTCGGCATCGTCCACCGCGACCTGAAGCCCGCGAACCTCTTCCTCGCGTCCCGCGCCGACGGTTCGCCCTGCGTCAAGGTGCTCGACTTCGGGATCTCGAAGATGCGCGACAAGGAGGGGTTCCGCGGCGACATGACCCGGACGAAGGCCACGCTCGGGTCGCCCCTCTACATGTCCCCCGAGCAGCTCGTCTCGACCGGCGATGTCGACGCGCGCGCGGACCTCTGGTCCATCGGCGTCATCCTCTTCGAGCTGCTGAGCGGCAAGCTCCCCTACGAGGCGGAGACGATGCCGCAGCTCGTCGCGCAGGTCCTGCAGAACGCGCCCAGGCGGCTGCGCAGCCTGGTCCCGGGCATCTCGGAAGGGCTCGACGAGGCCGTCATGCGCTGCCTGCAGCCCGCGACGATGCGCTACCAGAACATCGGGGAGATGGCCGAGGCCTTCGCGCCCTTCGCCCCGGCTCGGTCGCAGATCTCGATCCAGCGCGTGTCGCGCCTCTTCGGGGGCGCTCCGGGCGCCGGGACGCAACGCCTGTCCCGACCGAGCTCGTTCCCGGACGTCTCGCCCCACGCCAAGACGGTGTCGGCGAGTGATCCCCGGCAAGAAGTGGCGCTGCCGGTGTCTCCGAGGGCCCTCGCCCAATCGGGCTCCCTCAGCGTCTCGACGAACCGGGTCGTCGCCGGCGGTCCACGACGGGCCGTCGGGCTCGTCGCGATCGGCGTCGTGGCGTTGCTCGTGGTGGCCGCCGGGGGATGGATGCTCCTCGCGCCTCACGCCGCGGCTCCGGAGGCGGCGAGCGCGAGTCCCTCCGGGCCGCCGGCGCTTCCTCCGCTACCCCCCGTCGACTCGCCGGCCACTCCATCGACGGAGCTCGCCGTCGCCCCCCCGCCTTCGGTGGCGAGCACGCCGCCCTCGTCGACCGCCGCTCCACCGAGGCCCTCCGCCGCCGGTGCACGACCTCGAAGCGCTCCGGGTCGTGCCGCCCCCGCGGCGACCAAGCCCCTGCCCATCCCGGGCGACCGCCAATGATCCGCGCGCGCCGGTGCATCGCTTCGTGGACGTTCGCCATCGCCGTGGGCGCCGTGCCCGCGAACGCGTGGGGGGACGACCCCTCCAACGCCGTCGCGGCGCAGGCCCTCTTCGACGACGCGAAGGGCCGCATGGAACGGGGCGACTACGAGTCGGCCTGCCCCAAGCTCGAGGAGAGCCAGCGGCTGCAGCCGGCGGGGGGCACCCTCCTCTTTCTCGGGCTGTGCCTCGAGGGCTCCGGCAAGACCGCGGCCGCCTGGGCACGCTTCAACGAGGCGCTGAGCACGGCGCGGCGTGACTCGCGCGCGGACCGCGAGCGGGTCGCCCAGCAGCACATCGACACCCTCGCGCCGAAGCTGACGAAGCTCGACGTGGTCGTGCCGGACGCCCTCCGCGCGACCCCGGGGCTGCGCGTCCAGCGGGACGGCGAGGACGTGCCCGCGGCCATCTGGGGTACGGCGATTCCCGTCGATCCCGGCAGCCATACCGTGCGCGTGACGGCGCCGCGCATGAAGCCCTGGGAGACGGTCGTCCCGACCGCGGGCGAGGGCGCGACCGCGACGGTGAACGTGCCGGCGCTCGAGGTCGATCCGACCGCGCTCGCGCCGGTCGCGGCGCCGCCCCCGCCGCCGGCCGCGATCGCGACGCCGCCTCCTCCGGAGCCGCCGCCGCCGGTGACCGCCGAGCGCTCCTCGGGGCAGGGGCAGCGAACGATGGCGCTCGTCGTCGGCGGGGTGGGGGTCGTGGGGCTGGGGCTGGGGACGTACTTCGGCGTGACGGCGCTCTCGAAGAAGAACAGCGAGGACGCCAACGGGTGCACGGGCGGGGGCTCCACGCCCTGCGCCTCGACGACGGGCGCGCAGATCAGCCAGGACGCCTACCACGACGGCAACATCGCCTCGGTCGCGCTCGGCGTGGGCGCAGCGGCGCTCATCGGCGGGGGCGTGCTCTGGCTCACCGCGCCCTCCGCTTCGGCCGCGGCTTCGGTCCGGGTGGCGCCGAACATCGGTCGCGGCTCGGCGAGCCTCGGCGTGACGGGAGCCTGGTGATGCGGCGC
>JBEKGQ010000897.1:0-3065 GCA_050012715.1 Polyangiaceae bacterium | reverse complement strand
CCTACGTGCGCGCGGCCGGCGAGCGCCCCGAGGCGGTCGACGTCCGCCGCGTGCAGCTCGCGGCGCGCATCGGCCGGCTCTTCGAGGAGTACACCTACTCGCGCGGCGATCTCCTCGCCGCGTGGAGCGACGGGGTCGCCCTCGACGGGGGCCACGCCGAGACGGAGCGGTGGCAGCGCCGCCTCTGGCTGGCGATGTTCGGCGCCCACGGGCTCGCGCGCTCCCGCGCGCCCCGGGTCGTCCCGCTGAACGAGGCGGTGGCGTCCCTCGAGCCGCGCGCCGACCTCTTGCCGCGGGCGGTCCACGTCTTCGGCTTCGCCCACGTCGCGCGCACCTTCCACGAGCTCTTTCAGCGCCTCGGGCGCGCGGTCGACGTGATCGTCTACACGCTGACCCCCTGCGAGGGCTTCTGGGAGGATGTCGACCGCCGCGACCCGGCGCCGCTGCAGCTCTGGAGCCGTCCGGGGCGCGACCACGTTCGGGCCCTCAACGCCATCGCCGGCTTCGATCACGACGACCGCTTCGTCGACCCGATGGCGTCGTCGTCGCGGACCCTCCTCCGCCAGCTCCAGAGCGACGTGCTCCGACGCGAGGCGCCGGTGGCGGCCGTCGAGGACGCGAGCATCGTCGTCCTCGAGCACGCGAGCATCCGGCGCGAATGCGAGGCCGTCGCGAGCGCCATCTGGGAGCGGATGCGCGGCGACGAGTCGCTTCGCTTCGACGACGTGGCGGTGCTCGTCCCGCCGGGGGACGCGGCGGCGTACGCGGCGCACCTGCCGGCGGCCTTCCGGGAAGCGCACGACCTGCCGCACCAGATCGTCGGCCTGCCGCCGGTCGAGCCGAGCCGCATCGAGGAGGCGGTCGAGCTGCTGCTCGCGCTCCCTCTGGGGCGCTTCACGCGCGCCGAGCTGCTGCGCCTCGCCGTGCACCCGTCCGTGGCGGGCGCCTTGCGCGAGGTCGACCCGGAGCGGTGGCTCGCGTGGTGCGACGCGCTGGGCGTCGTGCACGGCGCGGACCGCGAGGACCACGAGGGCACGTACATCGACCGCGACATCCTCAACTGGGACCAGGGCCTGCGGCGCCTCGCCCTCGGGGCCTTCATGGTCGGCGACGCGAGCGGCGACGGTTCGCCCTTCACGGTCGGCGCCGACGCCTACGTCCCGCACGAGGTGTCCGGCTCCGAGCTCCACGACGCGGCTTCGTTCGGCGTGCTGCTGCGGTCGCTGGTGGCCGACGCCACCTTCGCCGCGCAGCGCGTGATGACCACGCGCGATTGGGCCGAGCTCCTGCGCCTTTTCGTCGAAACCTACGTCGCGCCGTCGAACGACGCCGAGGCCGACCAGCTGTCGCGCGTCCTGCGCCGCCTCTGCTCGCTCGCGGACGTCGACCTCGGGGACCGAGCGGTCGGCTATCGTGTTGCCGCCGAGCTGGCGCGCGCGCGCCTCCACGGGGGGACGGGCGCGCGCGGCGGCGAAGGGGTCGTCGTCTCGACGCTCGCCGCCATCCGGCCGCTCCCGTTCCGCGTCGTCTTCGCCTGCGGGATGGGCGAGGGGCGCTTTCCGTCGCCCGATGCCGAGGATCCGCTGGACCTGCGCTGGGCGAAGCGCCGCGAAGGCGACGTGACGGCGCGCGACCGTGACCGCTACGCGTTCCTCGAGCTGCTCCTCGGCGCGCGCGATCGGGTCGTCCTCTCCTACGTGTCGCGTGATCCGCTGACCGGGGACCCGCTCGCGCCGTCGTCGGTCGTGCAGGAGCTGCTCCACACGCTCGCCGGCGGCTACGTGCGCGACGTCGCCTCGCTCACGCGCCGCCATCCCCTGCGCCAGTGGGACCCGGTGTATTTTCCGGAGCTCTTTCGGGGCGAGGCCTCGGCCCTCGGCACGATGGCCCTCCCGGAGGCACGCGCCGAGGCGCGGACCCTCGCGCTGCGCGCCAGCCTGGAGCGGCACGGGGCGAGCCCCCCCAAGGTGCACGACGTGCAGACCCGCGCCGAGCGTGGCGACCCGGGATGGGCGGCGCTCCGCCAGCATCTGCGCCTCGTGAGCCTCCCTCCGGCGCGGTCGCTCGGCGACCGGCGCGTCGTCGTGCCGATGTACGCCATCGTGAAGTTCCTCGAGCTGCCGCTCCAGGGCTGGGCGCGGTTTCGCCTCGGCCTGGACGACCAGGAGGACGACGACGTGATGGCGCGCGAGGACGAGCCGTTCGAGACGGACCAGCGCAAGGAGACGATGCTCCTGCGCGAGGTGATGCTCGACGCCGCCGTCACCGGTCAGCCGCTCGAGCAGGCCTACGACGCGAAGGTCCGCGAGCGGGAGCTCCGCGGGCGCGGGCCGTCCGGGGTCTTCGCGACCGGCGAACGGGGCGATCACCTGCGCGCCCTGGCCACCTGGGAGAGGGCGCTCGCGGACAACGACGTGCCCTACGACGCCATCGAGCTCCACCGCTTCGGGCGAGCCGGCGAGCACGCGCGCGCCGACGAGGTGCACGAGTCGCTCGTGCTCGACGTTCAAGTGGAGGACGCGGCGGGAGTCGCGTGCACGGTGCGCGCGGAGGTGACGGGGCGCACCCTGCCGATGGGGCCGGGCGCGACGTCGTCGATCACGCTCTCCAAGCGTGCCGAGGGGACGGACGAGTGGGCGGCCGCGGGGCGCAAGCTCCCGAGGCTGCGCGCCTTCGTGGACCACGCGCTCCTCGCGGCGTCGGGCCTCGGGGCGAACCGACCGCACACGTCGCTCGTCGTCGTGGCGACCTCGGACCGCCCCGTGGTCGAGGCGCACGTCCTGCCGCCGCTGACGCAGGACGAGGCCCGCGGCTGGCTGCGCGACCGTGTCCGCGAGCTCCTCGGTCAGCCTCACGCCTACTTCCTCCCGTGCGAGGCGGTGTTCGTGCACGCGGGAGGCCCCCCGGACGCGCCCGTGGTCCCGGTCATCGAGGCCGCGCGGGACAAGCTGCGCGGCGGCGACGGGCCGCTCGCGCTGCGCTCCGCGTACGGCCCGGTGCCTCGACCGCAGGACTATCGGATCCCCGAGGAGAGCGCGGCACGAGCGATGATCGCGGCGCGCTTC
>JBEKGQ010000896.1:0-3067 GCA_050012715.1 Polyangiaceae bacterium | reverse complement strand
CGAATGGCGCCTGCACGCCCTCAGCGTCTTCTCGCTCGCGGTCGCCTTCGTGTGCCTCGGCGCCGCGCTCCTCGTCGTCACGAACCTCCAGGCGGTCGAGGAGCGCTGGGCCCACGCCGGTCGCGCCTCGGTGTACCTCAAGGAAGGCGCGACGCAGGACGAGGTCGACGCGCTCCGCGCCGCGCTCGCCCGCGTGCCCGGGGTCAACGGCGTCCACTACGTGTCGAGCGGCGACGCGCGCAGCGAGTTCGGGCAGCGCGAGCTCTCGAGCAAGTCGGCGCTGGCGGCCCTCCCGGTCGAGGCGTTCCCCGCGACGATCGAGCTCGACGTCGCGCCGGACATGGCCGACGCGGACCTGGCCGACATGGTGGCCAAGATGAGGACGCTGCCGTCGGTCGACGACGTCGAGACGTACCAGTCGTGGACCGAGCGCCTCGCGCGCCTCGTCAAGGGCGGCGTCGCGGCGTCGGCGCTCCTCGCCCTCGTCGTCCTCACCGCGGTCCTCGCCGTCGTCGGCTCGACGATGCGCCTCGCCCTCCAGCGCCGCCGGACCGAGGTCGAGGTGCTCAAGCTCGTGGGCGCCACCGACGGCTTCGTCAAGAAGCCCTTCGTCATCGAGGGCAGCCTCCAGGGGGCGCTCGGAGCCCTCGGCGCCATCGCGCTGCTCGCCGCGCTCTTCTTCCTCGTCCGGGGCCGCCTCGACGGGGAGCTGGCGTCTCTCGTCGGCGTGGAGCCGACGTTCCTGCCGTGGCCGATCGCGCTCGGGATGGTCGGCCTGGGCGCGACGCTCGGCGCGACCGCCGCGCTGGCGAGCCTGCGCAAGATGGTGGCGGTGTGAGACGTCTCCGTCTTCCCGGGGCCGCCGTCGTCGCCGCCGTCATCGCGCTGGCCATCGCGTCCAGCGGGCACGCCGCGCCCGCGGCCGCGCCCCCGCTCGAGCCCGCGCTCGCGCTCGCCGCCCTCGACCGGCGCATCGCCGACCTCGACGGCGAGGAGCAGTCCGACAAGCAGGAGCTCGCGCGCCTGGGCGGCCAGGTGGCCGGCATGCACGCGCGCGTCATCACCCGCGGCGCCGAGTTCTACAAGATGACCCGCGCCGGCCTCCTGCCGGTGGGCGGCGGCTTCGGCGCGCTCGTGACCCACGCCATGCACGTGGAGCGCTCGCGACGCCTCCTCTCCGCCAATGTCGAGGAGGAGGCGCGCCTCCGGTCCCGCACCGCGCAGCTCGCGCGGGACCTCGAGCGCGTCGCGCGCGATCGCGTCTCGCTCGCGAACCAGCGCACGTCGATGGACGCGGCGCGCCTCGCGGTCGAGGACGAGCGCCGGCGGCAAGCGGCGTTCGACAAGGCCTTCGAGACGTCGACCGGCTCCGACTACGTCGCGGTCTACGGCGGCAGCGGTGCGCCCGTCGACTCGAGCGCGGCCGGGTTCGCCGCCGCGCGCGGCCGCCTCCTCTTCCCCGTCGTCGGTCGCGCGGAGGTCCGCCCCGCGCACCGCGAAGGCACCGACGGCCCGGGCCTCGAGATCCACGCGCCCGTCGGCACCGTCGTTCGCGCCGTCTTCGCCGGTCGCGTCGCGTTCGCCGACCGCTACGGTCCCTACGGCCGCATCGTCATCGTCGATCACGGCGACCACTACTACACGGTGAGCGGCGACCTCGACGACGTCGAGGTCAAGATCGGCCAGGAGCTCGCCGCCGGCGAGCGCCTCGGCACCGTCGGCGACGACGGCCAAGGTGCGATGCTCTACTTCGAGGTCCGGCACGGCTCGCAGACGATCGCGCCGGGGGCCTGGCTCGGGCTCTGAAGTCTCTCAAGAAGCGGCGCGCACCGCCTCGAAGAGAGCGAGGCGCCGCGCGAAGACTCCCTCGAGGCGCGCGTGCGCGCGCGGATCGGGCTCGTGCCGGACGACGGCGCGCGGGCGCCACGAGCCGTCGCGTGGCCTCGGGTCCGCCAGCACGCCCGCGGCGAGGCCGGCGAGGATCGCCGTTCCCGCCAGCGTGCCTCCGCCTTCGCTCGACCACGTGACCGGCACCCCGAGCGCGTCCGCCAGCGTCTGGCGGAGCAGCGGACTTCTCGCGGCGCCGTCCGACGCCACCATCTCGGCGAAGCGCACTCCTCGCTCCTCGGCCACCGCCATGCAGTGCCGGAAGCCGAGCGCGATGCCCTCGAGCATCGCGCGATAGAGGTGCCCCCGGCACTGCGCGAGGTCGAGCCCGAAGAAGCACCCGCGCGCCGCCTCGTCCCAGACCGGGGTTCGCTCGCCCTGCAGGTACGGCAGCGCGATGAGCCCCTCCGCGGGCTCGACCGCCAGCGCCTCCGCCTCGAGCGTCTCCCAGGGAACCCCGGGCGCGAAGACGCGGCGGAACCACTCGAGCGCGGCGCCGCACAGGGTGCCGCCGAGCGAGAGCCAGCGATCGCCGCCGACGTGGTGGCTGTTGATGAGGCGCGGATCGAAGCGCGGCGCGTCCGTGGGCATGAGGAGGTTCCCCGCGGTGCCGAGCATCAGGCACGCTCGGCCCTCGTCGACGACCCCGGCGCCGAGGGCGCTCGCCGCGAAGTCGCCGCCGCCGGCCGCGACCGGGGTTCCCTCGCGGAGGCCCGTCGCCGACGCGGCCTCGTGCGTCACGCGGCCGAGCACGTCGTGGGCTCGTGCGATGCGAGGCAAGAGGCTCGTGGGGATGCCCACCGCGCGGGCGCCTTCCTCCGACCACCGGCCCCCCGCCGCGTCGAACAGCGGCGAGCACAGCATCGCCGTCGACGGGTCGCACGCGGCCTCGCCGGCGAGGCGCAGCGCGACGAAGGCGTGCGACTGGAGCACGAGCGCCGTGCGCGCGAGCGCCTCGGGCGCGTGCGCGCGCAGCCACGCGAGCTTCGGTCCCAGGTAATACGCGTGCATCCGGTTGCCCCCGAGGGCCTCGGCGCGCCCGGGGCCGAGCGTCGCGTCGAGCCCGCGGGCCTCGGCGTCGGCGCGCACGTCGAGCCACAGGAGGGCCGGCGCCACCGGTCGCCCACCGCCGTCGACCAGCACCGCGGTCGGCGCCTGGCCCGTCACCGCCACCGCGTCG
>JBEKGQ010000895.1:0-3082 GCA_050012715.1 Polyangiaceae bacterium | reverse complement strand
TCTTCTGGGCGTACTACTACCCGGCGAACCCGTCGGGGGCGCAGGTGTGCTTCCACACCGGCCAGGTGGGCGGCGCCGCCGGGACGAACGCGTGCTGTCCGGGCAGCGCGCTGTGCGCGGCGCTCGGCGGGCAGTAGTCAGCGCCTCACGCGGACCCACGTCCCGGCCCCCATGGTGTGGCCGGCCTTCACCGCGTGCCATCCGTCGGGGAGCGGGGGGTCGGTCCACATGAAGACGCGGCGGGCGTCGACCGGGGACAGGTTGACGCAGCCGTGGCTCCGGGGGCGGCCGAAGTCGTCGTGCCAGTACGCGGCGTGGAGCGCGTAGCCGGCCTCGAAGTACTGCACCCAGGGGACGTCCCGGAGCTCGAAACGGCTGCCGGTCTCGTCTGCATCGTCTGCGTCCATGGTCGTCGTGACGTGCTTGTAGTCGATGCGGAACTCGCCCTGCACGGTCGAGCGCGTGGTCTTCGGGTCGCCCGCGCCGTCGACGCCGGTCGAGACGAGGGTGGCGTAGACCGGCCGCTCGCCGTCGTAGAGGACCAGGGACTGGAAGGTGATCGACACGTCGATCCACTTCGTGTGCTTCCAGTCGAAGCTCGCCGGCGGAGGGGGCGTGTCGAAGACCGCCACCTGGTCCTCGCGGAGCCAGCGGCGGTCCTGCGTCTCGAAGAAGAAGCGCTGGTCCTTCGGGAGGATCTTGCCGTTCAGCGCGATGATGTCCCCGTACGCGGGGTGGCCCACCGTGTCGCCGGCGCGGTCGAAGTACTCGGCGTCGCGACGCCGGACCATGGCGAAGGGGAAGGCCGGTGTCGCCGGCGCCGCGCCGTCGAGGGCGATGCCGTGGAAGGGCGAGGCGAAGTGCGGCTTGATCTTGTCCTCGCCGATGAGCCGCCCGTCGAGCAGCACGGTGAACTTGCGGTGGTCGCTCTCCTTGCCGGTGCGAAAGCTCCCGAGGACGGCCAGGCCGGCGTGGCGCGCCACCTTGCCGCGCACGACGGAGCCCTCCGGCGCGACGTACGACGACACGTTGGGGATCTTGCGCGAACCGTCCAGCCACCAGGGGACGCTCCCGTCGCCGATGTCGGGGAACAGATGCTCCTCGTCGAGCGCGGCGGGCACCGGCGGGATCTCGCGCGGGAGCATCTTCGCGTTGCCCTCGGCATCGAGGGGGACCTCGTTCGCGCCGGCCGCCTTGATGCGGTTCCACTCGGCGTGGTGCTTCTTGTATTCCTTGAGGTGGCCCTGGAACGCGTACTCCCACTTGTCCATCAGCTTGTGGTCCGGGACCATGTGCCAGAGCGTCGCGTCGCGGCGGGCGAAGCCGTAGAGGTACGGCATGGGCTTCGACAGATCCGGCCGGGTTCCCCCCAGCGCGCGCAGGACGGCGTCCCTGGGGTCGAGCGTGGCACCGGCGTCGAGGCACACGTAGCCGTGCGGGAGCACCTCGTACCAGCCGGCGTCGCAGCTCACCCCCGGCACGGGTGACGTGGACCGGGGGACGCTCTGCCCGATGCGCACGTAGCCGAGCACGCGAGCGCGCGGATCGGGACGCTCGAGCACGCGGGTCTCGAGCGCGCGGGCGTAGAGACGCGGGCCATCGGGCGAGACGTGCGACGGGGGAGGCGCGGCGGCGAGGTCGGAGGGCTGAAGTTCTTCGTCGGAGACGGGGAGGCTCGCGGCGGGGACGTCGCCGGGTGCGCCGCCGTGGCATCCCGGAAGCGCGGCAAGGAGGGCGGCGGCCGCCCCGCCGAGGAGGCCGGACGTGAGGAGGAAGGGGCCGCTCCGCGCCATGGAGCCCCGAGATACGCAGAGGCCGCTGGAAGGGTCCAGTTTTCGGCGGGATGGGCCGGTCCTCGTCAGCTGACCAGCCGCCGCACCTTCGCCCGGAGCGCGTCCGTGTCGACCGGCTTCTCGAGCGCCGCGTCGGCCAGGCGCTCGAGGAACGCGCGTGCTCGCGGGGTGAACGCGCCTCCCGAGAGGAACACCATCGCCCGGGCCTGCGCCGGAGCGAGCTCGCACAATGTCTCGTGGAGGTCCATGCCCGTCGTCTGCGGCATCATCAGGTCGCACACGATGGCGTCGAAGCGCTCGCCGGCGCGGATCCGCGCGATGGCCGCGTCGGCGCGCGTCTCGCATGAGACGTCGTGCTCGGCACCGAGGACCTCGGCGAGCACCTTCACGATGAGCGGCTCGTCGTCGATGACGAGGACGGAGCCTCGCCGGCCGGTCACCGGAGCATCTCGTTCGACCCCCGTGCTCCGCTCCTTCGTTCCCGCCGCCTCGGGCAGCATCACGCGCGCCGTCGTCCCCCGGCCCGGGGTGCTCTCGAGCTCGATGCGCCCCCCGAGGGCGGTCACGATCGCGTGACAGACCGACAGGCCGAGCCCCGTGCCGGTGCCGACGGCCTTCGTGGTGAAGAACGGATCGAAGATCTTCGGCAGCACGTCCCGCTCGATCCCGGCTCCCGTGTCGTGGACCTCGACGTGGACCACGCCGGGGCCGCGCCGCGTCACGACCCGGATCTCGTGCCGGTCCGCCTCGCCCTCGGGGATCGCGTGGGCGGCGTTGACGAGGAGGTTGACGAGAACCTGGGTGAGGCGTCCCTCGTCTGCCATGACCCTGCCGACCGGGGCGAAGTCCCGCACGAGGCGCGCCCGGTGGCGAATCTCGTTCTGCGCCATCGCGATCGACGCCTCGATGGCGGCGCCGACGTCGACCGGGTGCACGGGCCGCTCGTCGACGCGCGAGAAAGCGCGCAGATCGCGCACGATGGTGCGTACCCGCTCCGCCCCCGTCCGCGCGTCCCGCAGCCGCTGCGCGAAGGAGTCGAGCTTCTCGGACGTGCCCGCGGGGGCCGAGTCCCGCATCGCCGCCACGTCCCGCTCGATGAGCTCGAGGTTGGAGAGGACGAACGTCAGCGGGTTGTTCACTTCGTGGGCGACCCCCGCCGCGAGCATGCCGAGCGACGCCAGGCGCTCGGCGCGGGCGAGCTGCCCCTGCATGCGCTGCCGGTCGGTGATGTCGATCGAGACGCTGATGGTGCCGACGATCTCCCCCGTTCCGTCGCGCATGGGGGCGAG
>JBEKGQ010000894.1:0-3084 GCA_050012715.1 Polyangiaceae bacterium | reverse complement strand
CGGCGTCCCGGCTCACTCCGACGAGGGGGGGGCGAGCCGGCGGAGCAGGACCGCCATCGAGCCGGACGCGGCGCGCAGGAACCGGTCGACCGGGCCACCACGCGAGGGGCCGAGGCTGTCGAGCGCGATGTCGTAGCTGATGACGCCGGCCTCGATGCCGCGCTCGGCGGCGCCGATCTCGGCCATCATCGCCCGCATGGGCGCGTTGTCGGCGAGGATGTCGGCGCGGAAGGTGTGAACGTCCCGCTCCACGGCCGCCTCGGCGAGCGTGGTCGCCAGGAGGCGGCCGAGCCCGATGCGCTGCACGTCGTCCACGACCGTCACCGCCGCCTCGGCGACGGACGCCTCGTCACGAAGGCGGACGAAGCGCGCGATGCCGAGCCCGAGCTCGCGCTTCAGATCGGGCGACTCGCCCACCGCCACGATCGCCACGTGATCGCGGCCGTCGACCTCGGTGAGGTAGCGCAGCGTCGTGTCGGTCAGATGGCTCGGGCCGCCGAAGAAGCGGCGATACCGCGAGGCCGGCGAGAGGCGGTCGAACGCGGCGGCGAGCTCCGGCGCATCGCTCGGGCGCACGTGGCGGAGGACGACGCGCCGGCCGTCGCTCAGGCTGTGCTCCTCGCGGAAGTCGGGGCCGGTGCGCACCAGCCCCAAGGGTAGCAAGGGTAACGCCCGGCGAAGAGCGCGTCAGTCGCCGCTGCTCGAGCGGACCACGATCTTCCGCGCCTTGGCCGCGGCGGCCTTGGGCAGGCGGACGAGCAGGGTGCCGTTCTTGGTCTCGGCGGTGATGGATCCGGCGTCGATGCCGGCGGGAATGCGATAGGTGGCCGAGAAGTCCACGTCGTCGTACTCGCGCACGAGGGCGGGGGCGTCGGTGCGCCGGACTCCGCCGCGCGCGGTCAGCGTCAGCGTGTCGTTCTCGCAGCGGAGCTCGATGCCGTCGTTCGGGACGCCCGGGACGTCCGCCACGATGAGCAGCTCGTCGGCGTTCTCGAACACGTCGACCGGCGGCGCGACGGTGCGACGCTGGTAGGCCTTGCCGGCGACGGCGCCGTTCTTCTCCTCGACCTTGGTGACCTGATTCATGGCGGGTTCTCCTGGAGCTCTTCGCGGGTGGATTCAGACCGCCTTCACGGCGATCTGGCGCGGCATGGCGTCGCGCGACTTGGGGAGGGTGATGGTCAGGACGCCGTCCTTCAGGGTGGCGGTGACCGCGTCGGCGTCGACGCGCACGGGGAGCGGCAGCTTGCGGGTGAAGGCGATCGGCGCGCGCTCGCGCAGGTGCACGTGATACCCCGCGGGGACCTCGGACTTCCGCTCGCCGCGCAGGACGAGGGCCTCGTCCTCGACCGAGACGGACACGTCGCCCTCGGTGAGGCCCGGGACCTCGGCGCGAACGACGAGGGCGTCCTTCGTCTCGTGGACGTTGGTCGGCGGCCACGCGAATCGCGCGCCGCGCCGCCGAGCTTCGCGCCCGCGGCCAGTGTCGATCGACTCGACGAAGGCGCGGTCGAGGTGCCGCTGCAGGCGGTCGAAGGTTTGAAGGGTGTGCTCGAAGTCTCTCCAGCCGGTCAACATGAGTTCCTCCACGAGCGGCGCCGCGCAGAGCTGGCGCGCCGCGTATCCAGGACGCCGCGCGGCAATCGGCAGACGCCACGATGATGTCGCGCCCGCGCCGCGCCCGGGGAGGGCGCCTCGCATCGGGCACGCCCCATTCGTAATCACCCACGCCGGCCTGTAAAGGGGCTCTCGGCTATGCTCGTGCCAGGTGAGAACGGCCGCGCTCGCGATGCTCGTGGGGGTCTCCGGCGCTTCGTGTGCGGCGGCGCCGCCGGCGCCCGTCCCGCCGGCGCCGCTCCCGGCCGTGCCGCAGCCCGTCCCGGCCGTGGCGAGCGCGAGCCCAGCCGTGCCCGAGAACGGCGCCATCGCGTTCGTCGAGAACGACTACCCACGGGCGCTCGCCGAGGCCCGCGCGCGTCACGTCCCGCTGTTCGTCGATACGTGGGCGCCGTGGTGCCACACGTGCCTCAGCATGAAGAGCTACGTCTTCCCGGACCCGGCGCTTCGCGCGTTCGCCCCGCGCTTCGAGTGGCTCTCGCTCGACACCGAGCGCGACGAGAACGCCGCCGTCGTGGCGAAGCTCGGCGTGCGGGTCCTGCCGACGCTCTACGTGATCGAGCCGTCGAGCGAGCAGCCGGTGCTCGCGTGGCCCGGTTCCCTGACCGCGACGGAGCTCGGGGAGCTTCTCGCCGACGCCGAGCTGGCCGCACGACGCGGGGACGCGGGCGGAGAGGCGGCCGCGGCGCTCCTGCGCGGTGACCAGGCGACGGCGGCGGGCAGGGTGGAGGATGCCATCACCGCCTACCGGGCGGCGCTCGCGGCCGCGCCGCCCGCGTGGCCGAGGCGGCCCCGCGCGGTCGATGCGCTCGTCACCGGTCTGGCCGAAGGCAAGCAGCTCGGGGCCTGCGTGACGGTGGGCGCCGACGAGGCCCCGAAGCTCCCTCCCGGGACGGCGCTCGCGGACGTGCTGCGCGCGGCGATGGGCTGCGCCGAGGACCTGCCGGCGACGGCCGCGGAGCGCTCGCGCCTGAAGGACCTCGCCACCCTCGGCGACCGGGTCGCGGCGGATCTCTCGCAGCCGATCCTCGCCGACGATCGCTCGGACCTCTACGACTACGTCGTGCACGCGTTGAGGGACGTCGGCCGCGCCGACGACGCCGCGCGCGTCGCGCGCTCGTGGGCCGCTTTCCTCGAGGACCAGGCGGGGCGCGCTCCGGACCCGGCCGCCCGCTCGGTCTTCGACGCCCACCGCCTGCTCGCGTACCTCGCCCTCGGAGAGCCCGGGCGCGCGGTGCCGATGCTGGCCCAGAGCGAGCGCGACTTTCCCGCCGACTACAACCCGCCGGCGCGGCTCGCGATGGCGCTGCTCCAGATGAAGCGGTACGACGATGCGCTGGGGGCCGTGAAGCGCGCGCTCGATCGGGCCTACGGGCCCCGCAAGCTCCGCCTCTGGTCGCTCGAAGCGGACATCTTCGAGGCGAAGAAGGACCGCGCCTCGGCGCGGCGGTCGCTCGAGCAGGCCCT
>JBEKGQ010000893.1:0-3085 GCA_050012715.1 Polyangiaceae bacterium | reverse complement strand
AGACGCGAGCGCCAAGCTCTCCGGCGGCCAATTCATGGGTACGCCCGGCTCGCCCGAGGCATGGGTGTTCGAGGGCGGCGTCCTGACCGGGATGCCCGGCGGCGTCCTGCGTCTGCCCACCTATCCCGCGGTTGCCGCCGCGCCGGAAGCCTTCTGCAGCGTGGAGACGACCGCTTCGGCCGTCACCGTGCGATGCCTGGACGAGCAGGGCCGCATCGATGCACGCCGTCTCGAGGCGCCGGCCGGGTGTGTCGACATCGTCAACGACGTGGGTACGCGCGACCTCGAGCCGTTGCGGAGAGACTGGCAGGCCAGCGCGTCCGGCTGCGCCGATGGCGACGCATCCTCCACGCGCGTGCCGGTGGTTCTCGAGCTGACGCCGGCCCGCATGGCGGAGCCCTGCGCGCTGCCCACGTGCCGGGCCATGCACGTCGGCGTGGTGGCCCCCGGCCTGAGGCGCAGCCTGGGCACTCTCGTCGGCGTCGACTCCACCTGCGCGGCGCGCCGTCTGGACGAGCCACGGGGGCTATCGTACGGGTGCAACGATGACCACCTCTTCGCGGCGGTCGTCTACCAGGTCGGCCGCAAGCTCATCTATCGCGTCGACCCGTCCGTCTTCGCCCGCGCCTCGCCGGACTCGGGCGCCGTCGCGGGGCTGGAGGACTTCGACTTGCCGTGCGGGGCGCGGGCCGACTTCCAGCTTCGAAGCTTCTTCACCGTCAAGTGGGCTCCCCAGTAGATCGGCGCCACGGGGGAGAGCATCATCGCGCGCCGCCTCCCCAGCCCGCGCGATACCAGGGCCCGAGAATGCACCCTGCCTCTCGGCAGCCAAAGTCATCGACCGCGGGGCGCGGGACGCCGCCCGGTGGGGGCTCGACCTCGTGGAACGTGTGACCGGCGTCGAGCGTCTCGAGCAGCTTGCCCTCCGACGTGAGCTGAAGCGCACGCGAGCCCACGGCGGAAAACTGTCCGTCCAGAAGTTGTGCGTGGACGCTGTCGTCTCCGCCAATCTCGACGACGCCCGGCCTGGCGCGTCCACTCGAGATCAAGAAGCGCAGCGTGCCGGACTCGATCGTGAGAGCCTCCCAGTCGATGCCCCCCTCGGCCCAGGCGGGCATGCTGCCGACCGGGATCCGCCGGACTCTTCCGGCGCCGTGGTCGACGATGATCAGATCGTTGCTCCCATCGAGCCAACCGAACTCGAAGACGCGACCGTCAGCGGACGCCTCGATGTGGACCATCCACGGGACCCGCTCGAGAAGGCCGTCCGGGTCGGCGGGTGGCGCGACGTTCGTCCACGCGCCTTCGCCCTCGCGCAGGCAAGAGGCGCCCTTCTCCCTGCGGCCGTCACATCGGCACGGGTAGGCGAGCGGCGTCTCGGGAGCGGGCTCGCCGAAGTCGGCGGTGTCGACGCCCTTGATCGAGAGCTCGAGCACGGGGGCCCTACCGGCCGCATCGACGCGAAACAAGCGAAATTCGTCCTCGTTGCAACCGACGAAGCTCGGCACGCCACCCCGCACGATGAAGCAGTTCCCGTGCCCCGAGAACGCGCCAACCACACTCTGCGTCGTCCGCCCGCTGGCTCCGTCGAGGAAAAGCAAGTCGCTGCCCTTCAGGGCCAGGGCGGTGTCCGCGGTCATGCGGCGTGTGAACACGTCGGTCAGGCGCCCGGCGTCGCTGGGCTCGAGTGGCTTGAACGGATCCGTGAACACGTCCTCGAACGCGTCGAGGTTCGAGTCGTCCACGAATCCGGGCTCCTCGGGACGCGGCCCGAGCTTGCCGTCGAGCGTGAGGCGAAGCCGGCCTCGGTCCGTGTCGGCCACGATGCCTTTTCCGTCGAAGCCCAAGCTCTGCACCCGAGGTGCGTCGAGCTTCTGCCACGGTGCCCCGGCGGAGGCCGACAGGTAAAGCTCGCCGCGGGAGGTGAGGGCCGCAACCAGGCCCTGCGAGGTACCGAACAGCTCCACGAGCCCTGGCGGTGAACGTGCGATGGGCTTCGCGCTGGGAAGCTCGTACAGCGTCGGAGTCGCGTTGCCGCCGAGGAGCACGCTCCTGTATCCGATCCCCACCGTCGTCTTTTCGGACGTGTTGGCCATCGTGGCGATTCGCGTGAGCGCGCCGCCGTAGTCCCGGGCAAACCAGACGGTGTGTTCCCCGACGAAGAGCCAGCCGCCACCGAGCGCGTCGGGGATCCGATGGGGTCGGCCCAGATCGTCCACCGGGGCGACGTCGATCGCCGTGACCCCGCCTTCCTTCAGGACGAGACGCCGCTCGCCGGATACCGCCGCGCGCCGACCATCCCCCAGATCGCGAAACCTTTCGCCCGGGACATAGTGAGCCGTGGCAACGTCGGAGGTCGGCGGAATAGGCGCGCTCATGGCCGCGAGCGGAGCGGTCGAAGATGGAACGGAGGGGAGGCGAGGGGCCGAAGCGCAGCTGACCCCGGTGACGGATAGCAGCAGCAGACGGGACGCCCACGGCATGGGCAGAGCGTAGCGCAACACCCCGAATGGCCCGCCTCTCGCCCCCCTTGGGGCTCCGGGGTCATCCTCGCGGAATACAACTGCCGCTCCTGCGACTGGTCGAAGGTCGGCTTCTGCAGCCAACACGGACGGGACACCACTTGCGCCAGCACCCTCTGTGAGAAAGGGGTCCCCAGGTCCGAGCACGCCACGACGTGCGCGATGGGGGTGCGGACGTGGAGCTACGAGGTGTGCGAGGACGGGCGCCCGGTGCACGCCTCGCGCGTCGAGCGCTGCGAACAAGGCGCGGTAGAGACTCCCGCGGTCAAGCGAGCGGCGACGTTCACGGTCGACTGCCCGATCGGCTTCCACGGCGTAAGAAATCACCGCATGAAGTAAGCGGCGGGACGCGTGAAGGCCGCGTCGGCGCGCACTTGTTCTCGCCGCATTCATCCGGGGGCCCTACGGCAGCGGAGACGCGGGCGTCGTGCCGGGGGCTCGAGGCGGTGGATGGAGGCGGTGAGCCGCCGAGGGTGTCGGCGAGTTGGTCACGCACTACCCTTTCCCACCCACCTTCGATTCATGAGAAGAACGAGACGATCCCGCCGATGACATCTTGCAGA
>JBEKGQ010000892.1:0-3087 GCA_050012715.1 Polyangiaceae bacterium | reverse complement strand
CGGACTGCTCGACGTCAGGCGGAAGTTCGACGTCGTCTCGAAGAAGACGACGCCGCCCGCGGCGACGGTGGCCGGCTTGCCCGTCACTCCGTCGTAGGTGAGCGTCGTCCCGTTCACGGTGCCGATGATCTTCACGTACTCGCGCGGCGTCGCGTTCTGGTTCGTGGGCAGCGTCACCAGGTAGTCGCTGCGGAGCGTCTCGGTGGGGAAGTTGATCTGCTCGATGTGGTCGCACGCCTGGGTGCCCGCCGGGATGTACGTGCAGGCGCTTCCGCCGAACGTCTCGACCGGGTTGGTCGCCGTGATGAGGGCGCCGCTCGGGTCGGCACCGTAGGTGCCATCGCCGTTCGGGTTGTTGCCGGTCGCGATCTGCAGAACGTCGCCCGCGTTGAGGGTCACCGTACCGCCGTTCGCTGCCATTCCCGCGCCGGCGAGGAAGGGGCTGCCGGGCGGAGTCACCGTGACCGACGTGTTGGCGGCGGTGCCGATGACGACGACCGTGCCCGGGGTCTGACCGCCTCCGCTGATCGAGAGCGCGGTCCAGGTGGGCGCCCCCGCGAGGCGGTAGTTGCCGGTCATCGCGTTGACGGGGAGAAGGAGAGACGCGTCGTTGGTGTAGGAGTACGTGCTGCCGGTGGCCGTCGTCGTGCACGACGGACTGGGGACGCAGTAGTCGCGCGCGTTGAACTGATAGACGGTGACGGGCTCGGTGCTCCGGATGTGGTAGGCGCCGCCGGTCTTGATGGTGGTCGTCGTCGACGTGGAGAGCGCGGGCACCCAAGGAAGGACGAACCCCTGGATCGCGCCCGGGGCAATGGTCCCGGTCATGGCCGTCGTCAGCGCCCCGCCCTGAATGTTGATGTTTGCCGTCGACGCGCCCGTATTGGCGATGGACACGGAGAAGACGAACGTCGACTGCGTGAGGTACGGGTTCGACATCGTGACCGAGTAGTACTCGCAGCCGATGTAGCTGGCGCCGAGGTTGGCGCAGTCGCCGTCGCACTGGCCGGTCGTCGTGTCGCACGTCTCGCCCTGCAGGGGGTCGCACGTGTACGTGGTCGTCGCGGTCCCGGTCGAGTTGCACGCGGTCCCCACGTTGCCGTTGCAGGTGCCCGTGCCGGGCTGGCAGACGACGCACCCGAAGCCGGGGGAGCAGGTCTCGGGCGGCGTGAGCGCGGCGCAGTTGGACGTGGAGAGAGTTCCGCTGCTGCAGATCTCCGCGACGCTGCCCTGACAGGTCACCCCGTCGGGCGAGCACGGCGAGCCGGCCTCGCCGGGGCTGCCGTCGTCGCCCCCGCTGCTGCTCCCACTGGTCGTGGTGTCGGGCCCGAAGAACGAGTCGGGAAACGCGATGTCGAGCGTCGCGTCGGCCCCTCCCCCGCCGCTGCTCGTGCTGCTCCCGGTCGTCGCGTCGTCCCCGCCGCCGTCCGCCGAGAAGCCGCTGCTGCTTCCGCTGGTGCCGCCGCTTCCGCTGCTCGCGCTTCCGCTGCTGCTCGTGCTGCCGCTCGACGAGTCTCCCTTGGAGCCGGAGTCACCGAGATCGAACGAGCCGCTGCCGGAGCTACCGCACCCGATCGCGATTGCCGCTCCGCACGAGGCAAACGACACCCAACGAAGCCATCTGCGCACCGATGCACCTCCGCGGCTTCCCCCGCTGCCGCTGAAAGCATGGCATCAACCCGGCCGGGCGTGCAATGTAAGCATACGTTTCCACGCGCGTTCCTGGGTGCCTTCGCGGGCGGCGCTTCAGGGAGATTCCTCGAAGAACGTCTCCGTCTCCGCCTCGGGAGGAGCCGCCGCGCCCTCGGCCGCGTTTTGTGCCGGCAGCGGGATCGAGTCGAGCTCCGCGTCGAGGGCGGCGCGGGTCCGGTCGAACTCCTCCCGCTTTCCTCGTGGAACGACGCGCACTCCGTCGAGCCGCAGCGTCATCGGGTCGATGAAGACCCCGTTCTTCTTGATGCCGAAGTGGAGGTGGGGCCCCGTCACGCGCCCGGTCTGGCCCACGTAGGCGATGAGCTGTCGCCCCTCGACCCGCTGTCCGGGGTGCAGCCCGGCCGCAAAGCGCGAGAGGTGGCAGTAGACGCTCGTGATGCCCCCCGCGTGATCGATCTGCACCATGTTGCCGCACGGACCCCCGTTGCCGACGCTCTGCACCACGCCAGGCGCGGTGGCGTAGACGGGCGCTCCGACGGGGGACGCGAAGTCGACGCCGTTGTGCGGCATGAGCACGTGCAACACCGGATGCATGCGGTGCGGATTGAAACGCGAGGCGATGCGGGCCAGCGGGACGGGCGTGCGCCACCCGCCGTGGTACGGCTGGCGGCCCTTGGCGTCGAACCATCCGCGGCGCTCGCGCGGTCGGTCCTCGTCGCCCCCGAGCAGATAGACGCGGACCGGCGGCGCGCCGGACGAGGCGGGGAAGTACTCCACCGCGTCGAGCGAGGCCCAGCGCGCAAAGGCGCCGTCCACCCGCTCCTGCGTGGCGACGAGGCGGAGGCGCGCGCCGGCGCGGATGTCGGAGAGCTCGGCGTGACCCTCGAGCGCGTCGTCGAGCATCGAGAGCATGTCGTCGATCGGGACGAGGCCCGCCTCGGTGAACGAGGCCCGCAGATCGCTCCCCACCACCAGCGCCTTCTTGATGCGCACGCGCTCGGTGGGGAGATCGAGCTTGCGCGCGACGAGCTTGGCCGTCCCGTCGGCGAGGGACTCCTCGTGCCCCTGCCAGACGTCCGACGGCGAGCTCGTGATCTCGTAGGCGAGGACGTGACCGGTCGCCTTGTCGCGCGCCACCGCGAACGTGTCCTTGGGGCCGAAGCGGTCCACGTCACGGACGTCGTCGAGCGAGTGCGCGACCCGCTGCGCCTCGCCGTGCGACACGCCGGCCGCCCCGAGCGCGGTGAGGAGCGGGCGACGCGCGATCACCCCTTCGACGAGCGTGACGGTCGGGTCGTCGGCGAGCCTCGCCACGCGCCACACCGTGGGGCGTGGCGGCTGCGTCTCCTCCGGCGGCGCAGCGGCCGCCTCGACGCCGGCGTCGTCGACCACGGCAGCCACCCAGGCCGCGGCCCCGGCGAGCGTCGCGGCGTT
>JBEKGQ010000891.1:0-3089 GCA_050012715.1 Polyangiaceae bacterium | reverse complement strand
GCTGCACGCGACGCCGGCGCAGACCGCGAGCATGGCGAGCGAGAAGCGCGAGGGGACCATCGCGGGACAGTATGAGCCGCCGAGGCGCAGGGCCGTCTTCCGTCAGGGAGCGGTCGTCGTCGCCACCGCCACCGACGGCCGGACCTTCCACCAGGGGGCGAGCGACAGCTCGGCGTCGAAGGGCGGGAGGCGCACGACGTCCGCGTCGCACGCCCGTCGATCGATTCGTAGACCTCGATGATCGAAGCGATCGAGCGCGCGCTCGCAATGGGCGAGGGTGTGCTCGTGCGGCGAGCCGGGCCGCGACATCGTCGTCAGCTTGCCGGCGACGAGGATCTGACCGGTGATGCCCTGCTCGATTTCCCGGTAGAGCTCGTCGAAGGTGGGGCGGCGCTCCGGGGGGACGGACATGGTGAGCATGGTAGCACCGGCCCGAGCAGCGACCGTGCCGGGCCGGCGCATGTCCTCTCACCGCGGCGGCTTCGCGTTCATCTCCACCGGCGGTCCCTCGCCGTCCGCGTCGAAGCGCATCTGCTTCGACCGCGCGTCGAGCTGCATCTGCTGGAGCTCCGGCGTGTCGCCCGCCGGATCGAGCCGCGAGGCCGCCGCGAGGTCGTTCTCGCACGCGCCCCACGCGCCGGCGTCGCAGGCGGCGCGCGCGCGCTCGCGCAGCGCCGCCGCGTCCAGGGCGACGCGCGGCTCGGTGCGCACCTCGCTGTACGTCGAGAGCTGCGATTCGTCGAAGGCGTGCGGCGTCAGGAGCCACCTCGCCCCGAGCCCGAGGCCCAGCAGCAGCACCAGCATCCCGCCGACGCCCCCGCGCTTGCCCCACGTCCCCTCGAACCAGCGGCTCACCTCGGACACCTCGTGCCGCACGTGGCTCGCCTTCAACCCGGCGTCGCGGCCGATCTCCTCCGACGACTCCTGGTGAATCTTGCTCCGCTCCCACCAGCTCCAGACTCCATCGGGTACTCGATCGACTTCATCGGGCACCCGATCGAATCGATCCAGTACCCGATCGACTTCATCGGGTACCCGATCGACTCAACTAGGTACCCGATCGACAGCTCGCGAAGCACCGCTCCGAAGGCCCCGAGCCCGCCGGTATCGGGTCGAATCGCAGGCGTGGGCGGGTGTGGCTGGCACGCCTGCGATTCGACCCGGTGCCGGCGGGCGACGTCCCCCGGGTCCCTCCTCTGACGCCGCGGCGACTCCGCGGCCAACCCCTCTCTTCTCTCCTTCTCTACGGCACCCGCCCCGGCCTCCGATCGTCGTTCGCCTTGTCCCTCAGCCACGCGAGCCACTCGGCGTTCGCCTGCTTGGGCGTCTTGCCGACGACGCGCGCGAAGGCCGCTTCGCCCGTGGGGTCGACGCCGATGCCGTCGCGCCAGGCCCGGTACATCGGCCAGAGTTGCCCGCTCCCGCCCGCGTCCCCGTCCCCACGGGCGTCGAGCCACCGGCACACCTCGTGGGCGAGACCGTAGTGCAGCGACTCGAGCCGCTCTTGCTCGGCGCGGGTGGGGGCGGCCTTGGCGACGAACGCCTCGTCGGTCATGCCGAAGAGGGCATCGACGCGCACGTCGCCGCGCTCGACGGGCGACGCGAGGGCGTCGAGCACGCGCTGGTGGCGGAAGTTCGACTTGCCGTGCACCTCGCCCGGCTGGTCCGCGGGGAAATCCGGCCATTCGTACTGGGTGCTGACCCCCTCGTCGAACCAGACCGGCGCGCCGGGGCAGTCCTCGAACAGCGAATGCGCGAGCTCGTGGAGAAAGGTGGTACGCCCGCGCGCGAGGTCCACGACGAGCTCGCGCCGCGGGTGAAAGTAGAGGCCGAGCGAGTCGAGGCAGGTCTCGCGGTTCTTGCCGGCGTAGTGCGCGCGGCAGAAGTCGAGGTACCCGTCGTGGCTCGGGAAGAGGAAGACGGTGATGGGCGCCGAGGGCAGGCGACCGAAGCGCGCGGGGACGAACGCGGAGAGCGCGGCGGAGAGGAGCGTCGCGGCGGAGGCGGCGGCGGGACCGGTGGAAGCGCGGGCGCAGGCGCGGAGGAGCCCCGCGAACAAGCCGCGCCGAGGACCAGCACGACCAGGAGCGACCGGTTCATCCTCGCGTTTCTACCCCACCCGCTGCCCGACCGGGCGGGCGCCCCCAGATGGGGTACCCTTGTCAGGCCGATGCGCGAGCTCCCCGCGACCATCCGCGACCGGCTCCCCAAGCTCTTCTGGGACGTCGACCTCGCGCGACTCGATCCCGAGCTGCACGAGGACTTCGTCTTCGCGCGCCTCCTCAACGAAGGCGACTGGAACGTCGTCCGAGCTCTCCGCGACGCCGTGGGCGACGACGCGCTCGCCGCCTTCGTCCGGCGCGCCGGGCGCCGCCTCGACCGACGGACGCGGCGCTTTTTCGAAGTGGTCCTCTCGATCCCCGCCGAGCCATGCACGACGACGTCCTCGACCCATCCCAGCGCGCCGCTCTTTCGGCCCTGAAGCCGGCGGCCGATCGGGGCTTTTACCTCGCCGGCGGGACGGGGCTGTGCCTCCACCTCGCCCACCGGCGCTCGGTCGACATCGATCTCTTCCGGACCGAAGCGTTCGACGCCGAGGGGATCGCTCGCGAGCTCGACGCCTGCGGCGTCGTCTTGCGCGACCTGAAGAGCGCCCCGGCCACCATCCACGCCGAGGTCCTCGGCGTGCGAACGAGCCTCCTCGCCTTTCCGTACGCTCCGCTGGAGCGACCGCTGCCGACCCCCGAGGGCGTCCCGGTCGCGAGCTTGCGTGACATCGCCGCCATGAAGATCGAGGCCGTCGCCTCGCGCGGTGCGCGAAAGGATTTCTACGACCTCTACTTCATCTGCCAGGCGGGACTCTCGCTGGATGCGGCGTTCGACGCGTTTCGCGATCGCTTCGCGTCCGCGACGCCGGACATCTACCACCGGATCCGCGCGCTCACGTTCTTCGACGACGCCGAGCGCGAGCCCGAGCTCATGCTCCTCCGGCCTGCGCACTGGAGCGAGGTCCGCGCCTTCTTCGAGACCGAGGCGCGTCGTCTGTGGACGGCCCCGTAGTCCGAGAGCCGCCGATGGTACCCTGCGCC
>JBEKGQ010000890.1:0-3095 GCA_050012715.1 Polyangiaceae bacterium | reverse complement strand
ATCGGCGCCGCCGTGAAGTCGCCGCTGACGCTCGCGCTCGTCGCGTTGGGTGCCCACACCTGGAACGTGACGCCGTTCGGACCCACCGTGGCGCCGAGCCCAGGGGCCGCGTCGCCGCCCTCCGCGCCCGCGTCCGCGCTGGCGTCCGCGCTCGCGCCCGCGTCCGCGTCCGCGCCCGGAGAGGACACCCCTGCATCCGGCCTGCCGTTGCCTCCGTCGTAGGCGTCCGGCGCCTGGATCGCATCGCTCCCGCAGGCGCCGGCCGCGCCCGCCACGACCGAGACCGCGAGCAGGACCACGCGCCGCATGCCCGATGACGTAGCACCCCCGCGCCTCCCCGGGTTTCGCCCGACCGTCAAAGCCTTCGGCGTTTCCGTCGCGGCGGTTTGCCCTCGGGGGGCAGGCGCTCGGCAGTGCCGGTGACCTTGGCGTGCGACGGTGGCACCCCGAAGTGCTTGTGGAACGCCTCCGTGAAGGCCGCGAGGCTCGAGTAGCCCACGCGGGTGGCCACCTCTCCGACCGCGTAACGGCCGCTCTTCAGCAGAAGGAGCGCCGCCTCCAGTCGACGCCCACGGACGTAGCTCGCCGGGGTGCGCCCGAGCTCCCGCTTGAAGGCGCGCAAGAGCGTCGACTCGCTGGTCGCGCAATGCTTCGCGAGCTCGCTCATGAGGAGCGGCGTGAAGAGGTGGGCGTCGAGGTACGCGCGAGCTCTCGCCCCGAGCGCCCCCTCGTCCTCGACGACCGAGGCCCGGGTGCGGTTTTCGTCCTTCTCCTTGCAGAGGAAGTAGAGCTCCTTCACCAGCTCCGTCTCGAGGAACACCGCCGCCGCGCTCGCGTGCTTCTCGCACACGTCGCGCTCGAAGAGATAGCGCGCGACGAGCTCGTCGACCCATCGCGTGCGCGGCAGGATCCGCCGCCGGCCGACGAGCCCCAGGAGCTCCGCGGCGTCGACGTGGCCGCGATACTCCTTCGCGGCGCGCTCGCGCGCTCGCGGCCGAACGACGAGCGTGACCAGCGACGTCACCGGGCTCGCCGCGCGCACGCGATGGGCGGCTCCCGCGGGAACGACCGCGAACGTGGACCGGTCGAGCCATTCCGGAGGGCCGCCGGCGACCTCCAGGGAGAGGACGCTCTCGTTGAGCGGGAACAGCAACGCCGGATCGCGTTCGACCCGCCGCCTCCCATCGAGCTCCGGGCCACGCTCGAGGCGCAGGAGCACGGGCTCGTCGGGGTGCGAGGCGCGGGGCACGAACCGATGATACGCGCCCGGTGGGACGGAGCGCCTGGGAGGTCGCCCGGTGCGAATGGCTATCGCGTGGGAACGGATCGTGGAACGTTGAGCCCATGCGGACCTCGCTCGTCGTGACGGCCGGCCTCGTGGCCGGTGCCGCTGCCATCGGAGCGTTCGTCGCGTGCTCGTCGAACAAGAGCAACGGCGCTGGCAGCGCCGACGCGCAGACCGCGCCGAGCTGCGGCGACGACGCCGGCCAGCAGGCCCCGGACGGGGCCGTCCTCACGCCCTGCGCCTGGGATCAGCCCGTCACCCAGCCCGACGACAGCACGGCCACCGCGGCCCGGGCGGCGTGCCAGTACGGCCGCGGCGACATGCCCGCGGCGACGCTCGGTCCCTCCACGCCGCTCGACACCGAGATGCCCGTCCAGAACATCGTGGTCCTGATGATGGAGAACCACTCCTTCGACAGCTACCTCGGGCACCTCAACCAGTACGCCAGCCGGACCGACATCGAGAGCGCCGACGCGGGCACCACGAATCCCGACGTCGACGGAGCCGCTGTCCCGTGGATCCACGCCGCACACCGCTGCACCGCCGACACCGATCACGAGTGGGCCGGCTCGCACCAGGAGATCGACGACGGCAAGATGGACGGTTTCGTCACCGTCAACAACGGCTTCCAGGAGCCGCCGGACGCCGCGGACCCGTCGCTCTACGCCGGCTCGCGGGCGATGGGGTGGTACGACCAGACCGACATCCCCTACTACTACGAGCTCGCGAGCACCTTCGCCGTCGCCGACCACTACCACTGCTCGCTGCCGGGGCCGACCTGGCCGAACCGCATGTACCTCTACGCCGCGACGAGCTTCGGCGAGATAAACAGCACCTGGCCCGATCTTTCGGCCTACCCGTACCCCGGCAACGACGCCAGCATCCTCGACGAGCTCGAGAAGAGGCACGTCACCTGGCTCGCGTACTCGGACGGCCCTCCGGCGGCGGGCATCGTGTACGGGACGTCCGCCACCGGGCGCTGGGGACGGACGGTCACCGGCTCGATCGCGCAGTTCACGAAGGACGCGGCGAGCGGCAACCTGCCGCAGGTCGCCTTCGTCGATCCGAACTTCGACACCGAGGGCAGCGGCGCCGGCACCGACGAGCACCCGCCCGGGGACATCCAGAGCGGCGAGGTCTTCGTCAGCCAGGTCGTGCAGGCCATCATGTCCGGCCCCCAGTGGTCCAACATGGCCATCTTCGTCACGCACGACGAGAACGGCGGCTTCTACGACCACGTGCCGCCGCCGGCCGCGTGTCCGCCGGACTCGACCCCGCCCGTCGTCGTCCCGGGTGACACCGCGGACGGCGGCTTCGACATCTACGGCATGCGGGTCCTTCTCATCGCCGTCAGTCCGTACGCCAAGAAGGCCTACGTCGGGCACACCGTCTACGACCACACGAGCATCACGCGGTTCATCGAGGCCAAGTTCAAGATCCCGGCGCTGACGGCGCGTGACGCGAACGCGACGCCGCCGACCGACCTCTTCGACTTCACCGACCCGCCGGGGTTCGCGACGCCGCCGACGCTGACCCCTCCGACCATCGACCCCACGGAGCTCGCGTACTGCGAGGCGACGTTCGGCAAGTAGCCTCGGGCCGCCGGGCCATAAACGGGCGTCATGAGTCGCATCGACGTTATTCACTAATCTCCGAGGTCGCGCGCGCCTACGTTCACGGGTGCGAGGTGGCGACATGAAGACGACGAAGCTCGGAAAAACTGGCCCCCAGGTCTCGGCGATCGGGCTCGGCTGCATGAGCATGGGCAAGTCGGGCATCTACGGGGCGTCGACCGACGACGAGGGGATCC
>JBEKGQ010000889.1:0-3105 GCA_050012715.1 Polyangiaceae bacterium | reverse complement strand
GTCGACGCCTTCACGGAGCGCGGGCAGCTCGGCGCGCTTCTTCGACGCGAGGGGCTGTACTCGTCCCATCTCATCGAGTGGCGCGGAGCGCGTGAGCGCGGCGAGATCGCGGGGCTGACGCCGAAGAAGCGCGGGCCGAAGCCGGCGGAGGTGAACCCGCTCGCGAGGACGGTCGCGGAGCAGCAGCGAGAGATCGCGGAGCTGAAGGCGAGCCTCAAGCGCGCCGAGTTGGTCTGTGCCGTCCAAAAAAAACTCTCGGAGCTCTTGGGAGTGACACTGCCGGAGCCGCCGCCGGAGGACGACGAGCCCACCAGAAGGCGGCCATGAGCGCCGTCCTCGAATTGGTCCCCGCGCTCGGCATCGTCGCCGCGTGCGTCGCGATGGGGGCGGCACGGGCGAGTTACTACCGGGCGCTCATTCCGAAGGCTGTGCTCGCGAAGCGTCCGCCGCCGCCACGCGCGCTGTCGGCCTCCGAACGACAACAGGTGCTCGACGTGCTGCACGAGGCGCGCTTCGTGGACCTGGCGCCCGCCGAGGTCTACGCGACGCTGCTCGATGAGCGACGCTACCTCTGCTCCGAGCGCACGATGTACCGCGTTCTCGAGGCGAATCAGGAAGTCCGCGAGCGCCGGAATCAACTCCGTCATGCGAACCATCCGCGCCCCGAGCTGCTCGCCACGCGCGTCAACGAACTCTGGAGCTGGGACATCACCAAGCTCCTCGGGCCGACGAAGTGGACCTACTTCTACCTGTACGTGATCCTCGACGTCTTCAGCCGCTACGTGGTCGGCTGGATGATCGCGCACGAGGAGAGTGCCGCGCTCGCGCGCAAGCTGATCGCGGAGACGTGCCGCCGCCAGGGAATCGCACCCGACCAGCTCACGCTGCACGCGGACCGCGGAAGCTCGATGACCAGCAAATCGGTGGCCCTGCTCCTGGCCGACCTGGGCGTCACCAAGACCCACTCGCGGCCCCACGTCTCCAACGACAACCCCTTCTCCGAGTCGGCCTTCAAGACGCTCAAGTACCGGCCGGGCTTCCCCGAGCGCTTCATGCACATCGAGCACGCCCGCGCCCACGGCGGCCCCTTCTTCGACTGGTACAACAACGACCACCATCACGGCTCACTCGGCCTCTGTACTCCGCACGACGTGCATTACGGCCTCGCGGCGCAGACTCTCCAGCGCCGCGCTGCCGTCCTTGACGCTGCATTTCACGCGCATCCGGAGCGCTTCATGCGAGGGCGTCCTGTCCCCGCGACGCCGCCGCACGAGGTCTGGATCAACAAGCCCGCGCCCGAGGTCGCGACCGATCTGGCTGCTCAGTAAACTCACCCCACGGCTGTCTCACTCTCGTTGACAGGCTCCGAGGCGGTCTCAGCGGACGCACGCATTCTCCCTTGACCTCTCATGGGTGCCACGCAGAATGACGCCATTATGGGGGGAGCGCGTGTGCGTCCGAGTCCGGGAAGGAGCTGTGCCCACGTCCGGCGCCCTTCCGGGGCTCCGTGTCCTCGTCGTTGACGACGATGCGGACATGCGCGAGCTGATGGCCATGGTACTCGAGACGAGCGGCGCGCGAACTGATCTTCCCCCGCCGCCGTGGACAGCGTGACTATGCCGCAATTGCTCCGGTTCAAACTCGATCGGGCTGACGTAGCCGAGATGCGAGTGCCGGCGGGCGGCGTTGTAGAAGCTCTCGACGTAGTCGCCGATGGAGGCGGTGCCGAGGGCGCGGGTGGCGAAATCCTCGTGGTCGACATGCTCCGCCTTGAGGGTGGCGAAGAAGCTCTCGGCGACGGCGTTGTCGTAGCAGTCACCGGTGCGACTCATGCTGGCGACGATCCCGCGGTCGACGAGGGCCTGCCGATACTCGTCGCTGGCGTAGGGACTACCGCGATCGGTGTGGTGGAGAAGGCCCCGCGCAGGGCAACTAGAGCGCACGGCGTGTGCAAGGGCGTCCAGGGCTGTTACCGCGCAGGCTTGATGATGGTCGCGTGGACCGGCTCGATGATGGCCATCATCGAAGCGCGGTTGTCGGCACGGCCGATGATGGTGCTGGATCAGAAGGGCCAGTCGTTGGATGGGTCGAGGACATCGTCGGCCCTGGTGTATCCGTCGAGGGCGGCCTGAAGCCGGTCGAGCTGGCGCAGAAGCCGGCGGACGGCGCGGTCGAGAGGCTCGTGGGTGGGCTCGCCCGCGAGCTGGGGATGGACGGCGAGCAGCGCGTTTCGAGCGATCGCGGAGGCGGCGTCGAGCGTGGCGAGGGCGGCACGCTCGGGCGAGCGGATCAGGAGTTGGACTGCGGGGAGGCGCGAGGTCACGGCCGGTCCTCGGGCGCGAAGGTTTTGACGACGCGGGAGACGACGTCGCGGTCGACAGCCTTTCGTTTCTTTCGCGCGGCGGCCCGCAGACAGGCGGTGGCGATGCGGTCGAGGTCACGCAGCGAGCCGCTTGTGGCTTCGTGCAGGAGGGAGACGGCGTCGGAGGCGAAGAGCTCGCGCGAGCCGGCAGCGCGCTCGAGTCGAAGGCGGACGTAGTCGGCGGTGTCCTCGGGGGCGAGGGGGTCGAGCACCATGCGTCGATGCAACCTGGAATACAGCGAGCGATTGCGACGCAGGCGGAGGCGATCCTCGAGATCGGACAGTCCGACCAGCACGAGGGAGAGCAACGCCTTGGAGTCCCAGGCGTAGTTGAGCAAGATGTGGAGATGGTCGAGGGTGTCCTGGTGGAGCAGATGGGCCTCGTCGAGGAGAAACACGGGGTGCAGTCGCTCCTTGGCGAAGTCTTCGACCTGGGTGGTGACGGCGTAGAAGACGGCGGCGGCGGTGGCGCTCGGCTGCAGGCCGAGGGCGAGGCAAAGCTGCCGGTAGAAGTCTCGGCGACCGAGCGTGGCGTTGTGGCAGTAGGTGAGCCGGAAACGGTCGGCGGGCAGCGCGTGGCGGATGGCGCGCAGGACGCAGGTCTTTCCGACGCCGGGCTCACCGGTGAGCACGACGCTCTCGCGCGCTTCGATGGCGTCGACCATCTCGTCGACCAGGGCGCGCTTGCTGGGCGGCAACCACAGGTCGCGGTCGTCGATCTCCTTGGAGAAGGGCTCGGCGGA
>JBEKGQ010000888.1:0-3110 GCA_050012715.1 Polyangiaceae bacterium | reverse complement strand
CTGGTCTTCCCGGCGGCCGGCGCGGCGCTTGGCGCGTGCAGCAGCAGCAGCGGCGACCACGGCGGCGGGAGCCCCGACGCCTCCGAGGGCGCCGTCGCGGAGAGCGGCACGAGCGACGTCTCGGTGGATCACACCGCCGCCGCCGACGGCTCGGGCGGCATGGACGCGACCGACGGCGCGAGCTCGGGGGACACGTCGACGTCCGCCGACGGCGCTGGCGACACGGGGCTCGACGCAGGGATGCCCTTCGCGGAAGGCGGCGGGTTCTCGGGGGACTGCGGCGTGGGACCGGTGGGCGAGCCCACGGACTTGCAGTGCGCGGGGCTCTACTCGGACTGGGCCTCGAAGACGGTGGCCACGGAGCTGAAGGTGTACGCGCCGGGCCTCGTGCTCTGGAGCGACGGCGCCGACAAGACGCGCTGGATCTACCTGCCGCCGGGCCAGAAGATCGACACGAGCACCATGGACGAGTGGACGTTCCCGGTCGGGACGAAGATCTTCAAGGAGTTCCGCCTCACCATCTCCGGCGCCTCGGCCGAGACCCGCGTCGAGACGCGCATGCTCTGGAAGATGGCGCCGGGCATGTGGTACCGGACGACGTACGCCTGGACCGCCGACGGGGTCACCGACGCCGTCGAGCAGACGGACGGCGTGCTCGACGCGGGAGGCATCGGGTACGAGATCCCCAACCAGGAAGAGTGCGACCAGTGCCACAACGGCCGCATCGACGGCGTGCTCGGCTTCGAGGCGGTCGCGCTCTCCCAGCCCGCCGCCACCGGCCAGACGATGCCGGTGATCATCGACGCGGGCTGGCTGACCGAGCCGCCCGACGCCGCGCTCACGATCCCGGGAGATGCGGTCGAGTCGGCGGCGCTCGGCTACGTGCACATGAACTGCGGGACGTCGTGCCACAACCGCGGGAATGGCCAGGCCGAGCCGACGCTGTTCTACATGCGCCTCGACGTGGCGACGCTCGGGAGCGTGAAGTCGACCGACGCGTACATCACGGGCTGGAACCAGCCGACGGCAAACTTCGTGATCCCCGACGCCGCGGTCACCGATCGCTTCGCCCAGTGCTCGCTCGCCGAGAGCGCCGCGTACTACCGCGCCAGTCAGCGGACGGGCCTCGACGGGCAGACGTTCGGCGTCCAGATGCCGCCCATCGACACCCACAAGGTCGACGACGCCGGCCTCGCCACCATCGCGGCGTGGATCAACCAGGGCTGCGACGCCGGCTCGGACTGAACGCAGGCGAGAAGTCCCGGCGCTGATAGTATCGGGCTCTTGCCTCGCCTCCGCATCGACAAGGAAGTCCGCAACCGGGTCGACCGGCTCGAGCTGCCCTTCGACGCCCTCGGGCTCGATCCCTACGGGATCTCGCGCAAGCACCTGCGGCGCGCGTTCACCGCGCTCGCGGCGATGTACCGCTTCTACTTCAGCGTGCAGACGCGGGGCATCCGTCACATCCCGGCGCAGGGCCGCGCCATGCTGGTGGGGAATCACTCGGGCGGCATCGCCATCGACGGCGCCATGGTCATCGCCTCGTGCTTGCTCGAGATGGAGCCGCCGCGCCTCGCGCAGGGCATGGTCGAGAAGTTCCTCAACCGCATCCCCTTCATGAACCTCTGGGCGTCCCGGACCGGCCAGTTCACGGGGCTGCCCGAGCACGCCGAGCGCCTGCTCGAAGAGGAGCGCCTCCTCATGGTGTTCCCCGAGGGAGCCCGCGGCACGGCGAAGCTCTTTCGCGAGCGGCACACGCTCGTCGAGTTCGGCAGCGGGTTCGTCCGGCTCGCGCTGAAGACCGGGACGCCCATCGTCCCCTTCGCCGTCCTCGGCGGGGGCGAGGCGTTCCCGACCATCGCCAACGCCTACAAGCTCGGGCGAATGTTCGGCGTGCCCTACGTGCCGCTCGTCGCGTACGGGTTGCCTCTGCCGCTCCCGGCGAAGATCGACATCGAGTACGCGCCGCCGATGCTCTTCACCGGGACCGGGAACGAGGACGACGAGATCGTCTTCGGCTACGTCGACAAGGTGAAGGAGACCATCTCGAACATGCTGGCCGACGGGGCCAAGCGCCGGCGGGGTGAGCCCCCGCAGCTGAGGAGCTGACGAGCGATGCGCGTCCTCATCCCAGGCGCCTCGGGCGCCATCGCGCGCCGGCTGGCGGTTCGCCTCGTCGCCGAGGGCCACGAGGTCACCGGCGTCGACCGGCGTCCTTGGCCGGACGCGCCCATCTCCTTCCACAACGTCGACGTGCGAAAGCGCGCCGCCGAAGAGGTGTTCCGTCACACGCGGCCCGAGGCGGTCGTTCACATGGCGACGGTGACGTCGCTCGTCATGCCGGGCGAGGAGCGCTACCAGATCAACCTCGGCGGCACGCGCGCCGTCTTCGAGTACTCGCGCGCCTACGGCGTAGAGCACTGCATCTTCGTCGGGCGCCACACCTTCTACGGTGCGAGCCCCGACTCGCCGCTCTTCCACGTGGAGGACGAGCCGCCCCTCGCCTTGAACCGCTTCCCCGAGCTGGCCGACCTCGTCGCCGCCGATCTCTTCGCGGCGACCGCGCTGTGGCGCCACCCGGAGCTCGTCACCACCGTCCTTCGCGCCTGCTACACGCTGGGCACCACCGGGCACGGCACCCTCGCCGGCTTCATCCACGGCAAGCGCGTCCCGATGGTCATGGGGTTCGATCCGCTCTTCCAGTTCCTCCACGAGGACGACCTCGTCGAGGCCATCGTCCGCACCATCGCGAAGCGACCGCGCGGCGTCTTCAACGTCGCCGGCCCGCAACCGCTGCCGCTCTCACGCATCGCGCGCGAGGCGGCGCGCACGCCGGTGCCGGTCCCGGAGTTCATCCTCGAGGGCCTCATCGGTCGCTTCGGCTTCCCGCACCTGCCCAAGGGCGCGCTGACGCACATCAAGTACCCCGTCGTCGTCGACGCGAAGGCCTTCCGCGAGGCGACGGGGTTTCAGCACGAGCACGACGAGATCGCGACCATCGCGAGCTTCCGGCACGCGTTCCCGCGACCGGCGTGACGGAAGTCACCGCCCGTCGCGTCCCGGCAGCTGCGAGACGATCCAGTCCAGCGCCGGGTCGCGGCCCTCCCGGT
>JBEKGQ010000887.1:0-3115 GCA_050012715.1 Polyangiaceae bacterium | reverse complement strand
GACCGCGCGGTGGCCATCGTCGGCTCCCGCGACGCGACCCAAGAAGCTTCCTCGTTCGCCGAGGGCCTCGCCTCGAAGCTCGCCGAGCGCGGCGTGGTCGTCGTGTCGGGCGGTGCCCTCGGCATCGACGGGGCGGCCCACCGAGGCGCGCTGGCGGCGGGGGGCCGCACCTGGGTCGTGGCCGGCACGGGTCACGGTGTCGTCTTCCCCCCGAAGCACGCCGAGCTCTTCGACCGCATCGCCGAGGGCCCGGGCGCGATGATCTGGCCGTTCGCTCCCGACTACCGTCACCGGTCGGCGTTCCTGTCGCGGAACCACGTCCTCGTATCCCTGGCCGACGCTGTCGTCGTGGTCCAGGCCGGTCTGCCCTCGGGGGCCTTGCACGCCGCCGCCGTCGCTCGCAGGTTGGGGAAGGCGCTCTGGGTCGTTCCGGCGTCTCCCTGGCTGGAGGGCTTCGACGGCTCGCTCCAGTTGCTCGACCAGGGCGGCGCCCGACCCCTCGTTCGGGTCGAGACGCTCCTCGCTTCCCTGGGCCTGGCGCCGGCGTCGTCGCCGGCCCCGCTCGCCGTTCCCATTCGCCCGCTGAATCCGAGCGAAGCCGCCACGTTGGACGCTACCTCGACCGCACCCCTTCACCTCGACGAAATAGCGTCCCGCGCCGCCCTTTCCGCCCAGGCGGTCGCCTCCGCTCTCTTGACGCTGTCCTTGGAGAACGTAGTAGTAGAGGGCCCTCCGGGCTTTTTCGCCCGGCGGGACGCGGCTAGATGACGAAGATGCTTACGGAATCGCCCGGCAATCGAAAGAAGTGCTCCTGATGGCTAAGACGCTCGTCGTCGTCGAATCGCCCGCGAAGGCCAAGACGATCAAGAAATACCTGGGCTCCAAGTACGAGGTCATGGCCTCGAAGGGGCACATCAAGGATCTCCCCAAGAAAATGGGGATCGACATCGAAAAGGGCTTCACCGAGACCTACGAGGTCGTTCCCGGCAAGGAGAAGGTCGTCCAGGAGCTGAGGGCGGCTGCCAAGGGCGCGAACGAGATCCTGCTCGCGACCGACCCCGACCGCGAGGGCGAGGCCATCGCGTGGCACCTGGCCGAGGAGCTCAAGCAGCCGAAGACCGGCATGAAGCGGGTCGAGTTCCACGAGATCACGAAGAAGGGCGTCCAGTACGGCGTCGACCACCCGCGCGAGCTCGACCGGCACCTCTACGACGCCCAGCGCGCTCGGCGCGTCCTCGACCGCATCGTGGGGTACGACGTCTCGGCGCTCGTGTGGAGCAAGCTCGCCTTCGGCCTCAGCGCCGGCAGGGTCCAGAGCGTCGCCCTGCGCCTCATCGTCGACCGGGAGCGGGAGATCGAGGCCTTCGTCCCCGAGGAGTACTGGAACTGCGGCGCGGCGCTCACGACCGAGGGCGCCGAGCACCCCTTCATGGGGCGCCTCGTGTCGCGCAGCGGCGAGAAGCTCGCGGTCAAGACGGCCGACGAGGCCGCCGTCGTCCGGGGGCACCTCGGCGACGCGAAGTACCGCGTGGCGAAGGTCACGAAGAGCGAGCGCAAGCGCAACCCGCCCGCGCCCTACACGACCAGCAAGCTCCAGCAAGACGCGGTGAACCGCCTCGGCTTCGGGGCCAAGCGCGCGATGCAGATCGCCCAGGGCCTCTACGAGGGCGTCGACCTCGGCAAGGACGGCGGGCCGGTCGGCCTCATCACGTACATGCGCACCGATTCGACCCGCCTCTCGCCCGACGCGGTGCAGGCGGCGCGGGACTACGTCGTCGAGAAGCACGGCAAGGCGTTCATCCCCGCCCAGCCCAACGTCTTCAAGTCCAAGAAGAACGCGCAGGACGCGCACGAGGCCATCCGTCCGACGTCGGTGGAGCTGCCGCCGGAGGCGGTCCGCGCGCACCTGAAGGACGACCAGTTCAAGCTCTACAAGATGATCTGGGAGCGCTTCCTCGCGAGCCAGATGACGCCCGCGGTCTACGACCAGACGAGCGTCGACATCGAGGCGGTGGCGAAGGACAAGACGGTGTACGGCCTGCGCGCGAGCGGCCGGATCCTGAAGTTCTCGGGCTGGCTCGAGGCGTACGGCAAGGGCGAGGTCCCGAAGGCCGCCGCGCCCCTCGCGGGCGAGGGCGAGCAGGACGCGACCGAGGGCGAGCCGAAGAAGGACGCCGCGACGGCGCGGGATCTGCTGGCGGAGGACGCGGAGGCGACGCTGCCGGTGCTCGAGGAGGGCAACCCGCTGCGCCTCGTCGTCCCGCCGGGGGTCGTGACCGAGCAGAAGTTCACGCAGCCTCCGCCGCGGTACACCGAGGCTTCGCTCGTGCGGGAGCTCGAGGAGAGGGGCATCGGCCGGCCGAGCACGTACGCCGAGATCATCAGCAAGGTGCAGGCGCGCGACTACGTCGAGAAGATGGACGGGACGCGCTTCCGACCGACGCTCCTCGGCAAGTTCGTGGTCGACGGGCTCGTGAAGAGCGAGCTCGATTTCATGGAGCCGGCGTTCACGTCGAAGATGGAGGAGGAGCTCGACGAGGTCGAGGCCGGCCGCGAGGAGCGCGTCGACCTCTTGAACCGGTTCTACAAGCGGTTCCGCCAGCAGCTCGACAAGAGCAAGAAGCTGAAGCGCTGGAACCCCGAGCCCGAGCCGACCGACGAGAAGTGCGACATCGACGGCGGCGTGATGCTCAAGCGCTGGTCGAAGAACGGCTGGTTCCTCGGGTGCGCGAACTACCCCGAGTGCAAGAACACGCGCGACCTCGGCCAGGACGGTAAACCCACCGTCTACAAGGAGACCGGCATCGACTGCGACAAGTGCGGCAAGCCGATGATCATCCGCAGCGGGCGGTACGGGGCGTTCCTCTCGTGCACCGGCTACCCGGAGTGCAAGAACGCCAAGCCGGTGCCGCTCGGCGTGCCGTGCCCGAAGTGCGGGGGGGACCTCATCGAGATCCGCCCGAAGAAGCGCGGCGGCAAGACGTTCTACGGCTGCTCGAACTATCAGAACGAAGCGATCAAGTGCGACTTCAAGCTCTGGCAGAAGCCCATCGCCGAGCCGTGCCCGACGTGCGGGGCGCCGTACCTCGTGCTTGGAGGCTCGCGGACCAAGCCG
>JBEKGQ010000886.1:0-3131 GCA_050012715.1 Polyangiaceae bacterium | reverse complement strand
GCGCGTCGGGGCCGGTGCACATCGCCGCGACGAGTCGCCACAGGCGCGCGCGCGGATCGTCGCCGACGACATCGAGCGCGTCCTCGAGGACGCGACCGTAGCCGTAGACGTCGTCGCGCGGGTCGCTCGCCCGTCCCGCGAGCCGCTCGGGCGACACGTAGCCGAGGCTCCCCGGCGGGCTCGGCTCGCCTTCGCGCCGCGCGATGCCGAAGTCCGTCAGCAGCGGCGAGGCGGGATCGCGCAGCAAGATGTTCGCCGGCTTCACGTCGTGGTGCACCCAGCCCGCGGCGTGCACGCGCGCGAGCGCGGTCGCGAGCGGTCGCGCCCAGCGCTCGATCGGGCGAAGGGAAGCCACGTCCTCCTCGCGGAGGAGAGCCCGGAGCGCGCCGCGCTGCGCCCACTCCATCACGAGCCAGCCGTGCTCCGGGTTCGCGTCGAAGATGCGGACGACGCCCGGCCCCTGGAGGGCCACCCCGACGTGCGCCTCGTGGAGGAGCTGCGTCCGGTCGCGCTCCGGCTGGTGGTACACCTTGAGCGCGACGCGGCGCTGGAGCTCGCGATCCTCGGCCTCGTAGACGACGCCCGCGCCGCCGCGTCCCACCTCGCGCAGCAGCCGGAAGGGCGCCTCTGGGGCGCTCGTCATCATCGTGGCGGAGGGATCGGCGCGCGGGACGGTGGTGACGCCGAGAGCCTCGCGCCATCGCGCGTGGCGCTCGCGCGCCCCGGGCCAGTCGAAGTCGCGCAGCAGGACCCGCTCGATGAGCGCCATCGCGCCCGCGAGGTCGTCGCCCGCGGCGAGGAGCTCGGCGCGCAGCATGAGCCCCTCGGACGACGTGGCGCGCGCGAGCGCCTGCGTCGCGGCCCCAGGCTCCCCGCGATCGACGAGCGCCGAGGCCACCGCGACGAGGAGCGGCTCGGGGACGGCGGCGTAGGCGGCGCGGGAGAGGACGCCCTCGATGGCGCGCGCCTCCGATGGCGTCGCCCGCAGCTGCGCGAACGCGCGCAGGGCCTCCGCGAGCGGCGTGTCGGGCGCGAGGAGGCGGTCGAGATCGGACGTCACGCGCAGTGGGTCTCGCCGGGAGCACCGACACAGTAGCTGGCGTTCCTCTCGGCGTCGTGGACCAGACGCCACTCTTCTCTTCGCAGGCTTGCTCGTCCCCCGCGGCGTCGCCGTCGTAGAGACAGACCTCGGCGCCCGTGGACGGCGTGAAGCAGCAGCCCGCCCGCCCCGCCGTCGGGCAGCCGGCTCCCACCGCGAGGCCGCTACTGACGCAGCTCTCGGTCGTGCACTCGGCCCGGTGACGTAGCGGGCCGCGAGAAGAAGCGGGCCGCCCGCGGAATTGGCCCCGGGGGGCCTGGAGCGATCGCTGCCGGGCCGCTTCGCTTGGCCGCAGGAGCGGACCGCGTATGCTCCCGGGATGCGGTCGGAGCGGGTGGCGATGCTCGCTCTCGTGGTGGCATGCGGCGGGCGAACGCTGGGCAATGGGCTCGCGGATGCTGGCGCCACCCGGGACGAAGGCGCGAGCTGCCCGGCGTGTCCCGACCCATCGACGGTGAGCGTGCGTCACTTCTGCACGCCGCAATCTGGCCTTCTTGAGCCAGGAGCCCGTCCGTGCACGTGCCCGTCGAGCGATCCTCCGCCGCCATGCGGAGGGCCCATTGAATGTGCCTGCATGGACGAGGTCTGGTTGTGCCGTAGCAACCCCGACGCAGGATGGTCGTCGGTCCTCACGTCCGAGTGTGACGAGTAACGGTGCCGTGGACCCCGCCGCCCGCGTCCTCCGGGTTCGTCGCTCCGCAGCGGTCACGGGCAGACGTGAACGGTGACGCGAACGAGCACGACGGGGTCGGTTACGAGCCCGAGCCCGTGAAGGGTAACGAGCAGGAGTCACGGCAAGACGGTCGGCAGGTGCGACATGCGCGCCGTGGTCACGGAGCCAGGCAGGGTGGGTAGCCGGGGATGCCGGCGTCTGCGGCCAGGACCGTGGAATTATCCCAGATGGTCTCGTACGCGACGCACGTCCCGGCATCCGCTTCCGGGTCGACGAAGGTGCAGGACTTGGCGTACTGGCTTCGTGAACACGGGCCGCTCGCGTATTCGCCCGGCGGTTGCAGCGAGCTGGGCGACGGGCAAGCGGGGTCGCCCGCCGAGCCGCCGCTGTATTCGACGCACACGGGCTGACCGAGGAGCGTCTCGGGAGGGAAGCCACTCGCGAAGGTGCAGTGCCCGTGGATGGACGAGTCGCAGCCCGCGCCGGCGTCGGGACCCGTCGGCGGTGGCGCGGAGAGAGAAGAGGAGGCGCCGCCGCACGCCAGGGGAATGGCGACGGCAAGCAGACAGAGGAGGAGGAGACGGGGTCGCACGGCGGAAATGATGCCTGCGTCGCGGCGCGGTGGGCGTCGTCCGGATGGGTGACGTCGGCGGGGGGACCGACGGACGCGTGCTCGTGTACCGGCCTTCGAAGTCACGGGCTGTGACTGGTCGACCGCGCCCCGGTCGGGCATGCTCGGACCGTGAATACGCTCGGCCTGATCGGCGGAACGACCTGGCATTCGACGCTCGAGTACTACCGGGCGATCAACCTGGGCGTCCATGCGCGGCTCGGAGGCTCGAGCTCGGCACGGCTCATCCTCTACTCGGTCAACTTCGAGGAGCTGAAGCCGCCGACGGATGCCGCCGGCCAAGCGCGGGCGGGCGTGGAGCTCGCGCGGATCGCGAAGTGCCTCGAGACCGCGGGCGCCGCCTGCATCGTGCTCTGCGCGAACACGCCGCACCTGGTGGCCGACGAGGTGGGGCGAGCGATCGGCGTGCCCATCCTGCACATCGCCGAGCCTCTGGGCGCGGCGATCGTCGCGTCGGGGCTCCGCACCGTGGGTCTACTCGGGACGCGGCCGACCATGGAGCAGGGCTTCATCAAGGACAGGCTCGCCGCGCGCGGAATCACGACCGTGGTGCCGGACGAGGCATCCCGCGCATTCGTTCACGCGTCGATCCTCGAGGAGCTCGGCCAAGGGCTCTTCACCACGAGCACCAAGGCGCGCTACCTCGAGATCATCGACCAGCTCGCCGAGCGCGGAGCCCGCGGGATCGTCCTTGGCTGCACCGAGATCCCCCTCCTCATCGCGCCGGC
>JBEKGQ010000885.1:0-3136 GCA_050012715.1 Polyangiaceae bacterium | reverse complement strand
CCGCGCGCACCGGCGCCATCGGTCAGAACGTCTCCCCGATGCCGAACGCGAAGGCCACCGGGACGTCTTTCCATCCGAAGAGGGTCTGCTGGAGACCATTGCGCTGATCGGCGTTGAAGGCGGCCTGCTCGCTCGAGTACCCGAGGACCTGGAGCGGCTGGATGCGGTAGGCGGCGTCGAGGCGGATCGCGCCCACCGGCGTGTCGTAGCGCGCGCCGGCCCCGCACGACAGGTGCAGGTGGCTCAGACGGATGTCAGCCTGCCCCGGGGAGACGTCGCCCGCGTCGCAGAACGTCGCAGCGCCGAGGGGCCCCGAGAGCTCGAAGCGCACCTCGACCGAGGCCTCCCACTGCGTGAAGCCGCCGATGGGGATCAGGCACTCCGAGGGGTTGTATCCGAGCGTATTGGGGATGCAGCTGAGGCCTCCGCCCTTCGCCCCCGCCACCTGCTCCTGCGCCTGGAGGGTGACCGGGCTGAGGAACGGGACCAGGCCGTAGGGCGCGATGCCCCGGAGCGGGTACCCACGGTTCGAGTTCGGCCCACCGGAGAAGAACCCCCGGAAGTACGCGAGCTCGATGTCCCGATCGACGGCGCCGTACAGCCGGTCGGACTGGCCCGGGGCCGGGACGAGGCCGCCCCCGTTGGCGCCGGTGGCGAGGTGGTTCTGCACGTAGTCGCCGTAGTTGGAAGCAAAGAGGAAGCCGACGGAGCCCCGCGTCGCGAGGGTGATCCCGCGCGCGAGCGGGATGTAGCCGCGCGCCTCCGGCTGGACGCGCACGTCGGTGGCGCTGCCCCCGAAGGGGCCACCCGCCACCGTGAGGTCGTTGGCGAGGTAGAAGCCCTTGTGGGTGTGGAGCGGGTCGTCGCGGAAGTCGAGCTTCGTGATGAGCTCCGGGTAGGAAAGAATGATGATCGGCGGGTGCACCGGCAGCGCGATGCTCGTGTACTGGAACGGGATCTCGGTCTGGAAGTTCTGGACGACCCAGACCTCCAGGCGACCGAACGGGCGCTCGAGACCGACGCCGGTCTTCAGCTCGCCGTAGCCGAGCACCGGCTCGCTCGCGGGCGGGTTGGGCGCCACGAGCATCGGGAAGATGTTGCCCTCCTGCTGGACGAAGAGCTTCGTGCGCGCCTCGAGGAAGGCCGGCTGCGCGAGCTTCAGGCGGAGGCGCTCCTCGGGGAGCGGGTTCGTCGGCGTCGTCCAGTTGTTGACGCGCAGCGGATAGAGGACGACGCCCGGCTTGAAGTCCACCGTGAAGTCGCGCAGGCCGCCGTAGAAGTTGTGGTCCTCCCAGCCGATGAGGCCGTGGACCTCGCTCTTGATCTCGTCGAACTCGATGCCGCCGCCGAGGCGGATCGAGTGCATCTTTCCCGCCTGCCACTTGACGACGACCGGCACGACCGGGTTGGGCGGATCCGCCAGCGTGGGGACGACCTGGACGGAGGTCAGGATCTCGAGGTCGAGCATCGCCTGGGTCGCGGTGTCGAGCGCCGCGGTGGAGTACGGATCGCCCGGGGTGAGGTTGAGCGTGCGGCGCAGCAGGCTCTCGTCGATCTGCACCGCCGGCCGGTTCTTCGGGTCGCCCTTGGCGTCGTCGGTCTGCTGCACGAGGGTGACCGGCCCCAGCACCGACTTCGGCCCGGCGTGCACGGTGAAGACGTAGTCGATCGTGTGGCCCACGAGGTCGGCCTGCGCGTCGGACTTGACCGTCGCGTACGCATACCCGCGGTCGGTGAGGGCGCGCGCCACCGCCGTCTTCGCTTTGGCGTACGCCTCCTCCTCGAAGCGCGCGCGGGCGGGCAGTGCGCTCGCGGCGGCGGAGCGCACCTCGGCCGCGATGCCGGGAGGAACGTCGTCGAGCCCGTCGATGCGCAGGTTGCGCCCGACGGTGGGGACCCCCTCGTCGACCACGATCTCGACCTGGACGTGGCGCCCGTCACCCACGTGGATGACCCGGCCGGCGCGCGCGTGGGCGTCGAGGAAGCCGTGGCCGCGGTAGTAGCGCTCGACCCGCGCGAGGTCGCGCTGCAGCATCGACGCGTCGAAGATCTCGTAGTCGTAGAAGAGCCCCCGGAAGAGGCCGACGAACTTGGGCGACGCGGTGGTCGCGAGCTTGTCCGCAACGTCACGGCCGTCGAGCGCCTTCGCGTTGATGACGTCGACCGTGTCGACGGCGGAACGTCCCTCCGGGATCGACGAGCATCCGAGGAGGAGCGCAGTCGCGACGAGAACCGCCAGCGTGGCGGCCAGCGTCGCGGCAGAGCATCGTTCGGACGTGGGCATGACCTGGCGAGCGCGTGATTGTACGTGCTTCAATCGATCGCGCATGCGCGGCGTCGCGATCGTCCTCCTCGGCGTGCTGGGGCTCGGGTGCCGCTCGTCGCTGCCGCGCCCCACGTTCGCGCCGCAGTCGACGGGCTTCCTGGTCCAGGTCGACCAGCCGCCGCCGCCCGCGCGCGTCGAGATCATCCCGACGCGCCCGGGCGACCTCGCGGTCTGGGTCGACGGCGAGTGGCTGTGGCGTCGCGGCCGGTGGGCATGGCTCACGGGGCGGTGGGTCACGCCGCCGGCGGGCGCGCGCTTCTGCCCCTGGGTGTTCGTGCGCGGCGACGACGGGCGTCTCTGGTTCGCGCCGGGCTCGTGGCGCGATCCGAGCGGGAGCGTCCTCGAGCTGAAGGCGCTCGCGATAGCCTCGGTCGAGGCGGGCGCGGTCGTCGACGCCGACGGCACGACGGAGACGACGGGACCCATCGTGCACGACCGTCCGCACGCGCCCGCGCCCGACGCTCCGGTTGTCGACCCTGGCAAGCCGTGATTCCATGAGGCATGCGCGCCTTCGCCGTAGCCCTGTCCCTCGTCATCCCCGCGGCGCTCGTCGCCGCCGCTTGCGAGCCTCCGGACGCAAACCAGCCCGCGGCCGCCCCGACGGCGACCGGGCCCTACGGCGCCTACCCGCCGCCCGGCTACCCCCCGGGGTACGCGCCGCCCGGCTACGCCACGGCGGCCCCCCCGCCGGGCTATGCACCGCCGGGCGCGCCGCCCCCGGGCTACACGCCGCAGCCGGCGCCGGCCCCCGTGCCGACCGCGGCTCCGCCGAGCTACCCGCCGCCGGCGCCCGCACCGGCGCCCGGCGGA
>JBEKGQ010000884.1:0-3137 GCA_050012715.1 Polyangiaceae bacterium | reverse complement strand
GCGAGGAGGTGCGCACCTCCTCGCCGTCGCACCATCCTCCGCCGGCGCCCCCCGAGCCGACGCCGGCCCCTCCGCCGGTGCGGGCCGCGGCGCCGAGCTTCTCGCGCGAGGAGGAGCCTACGACGGCCCGCGGGCAGATCCCCGAGGAGGTGATGAAGCAGGCCACGCCGGAGCCCCTCGACGCGAGCGAGCTGCCGACGATGCAGTTCGAGCCGCAGGGGGGCCGCACGCCTTCGCCCTCGCAGTCCGACGTCGACGATCTGATCTCGCAGTTCGGCGTGTCGTCGATGAGCGAGCAGCAGCACGCCCGCAACCTCAAGGGCATGGTCGGGCTCGACCCCACGCCGCCGCCACCTCCCGAGATCATGCGGCGCCTGGAGACGCGCGAGATCGCCGCGCAGGGAGGCGACTCGAGCATCGAGTCGCTGCTCGAGATGGGCGCCGATCCTCCCCCGCCGGAGCGGCGGGAAGCGCCGCGCGCGGCGCCCGAACCCGCCCGACGGCCGGCCCGAGCGTCGCCCGCGCCGCCCTCTCCGCGCGCCTCCGCCGCCTCGAACCCGGGTCTCGACGAGCGGCAGCTGCCGACGCAGCCGTCCTCGGTGAAAAAGATGCGGGCGACGTCGCCCAGCCACGCCAAGCTGAAGTCGCGCCGAGGGTCGGGGGTGGTCCTCGTGCTGGCGATGGTCCTCGTGCTCGGGGGCGGTTACGCCATCTGGCGTCTGCTGCCCGGCGTGATGGCCGGCCACGGCCCCGCGCCGACGCCGTCGGTGTCCGCTGCGCCGGCGCCGCCCATGCCGACGTCGTGCAAGGCGACGCTCATCGTGGGGGACGTGCCGCCCCACGCCGAGGTGCTCCTGCGCTCGGGGCAAGCGCCGGTCGACGTGCCGGACATGCCGGTGGGGACGCGCCTCGAGTTCGTCGCCACCGCCGAGGGCTACGCGCCGAAGCGCGTCGTCGTCCCCGCCGGCGCGAGCTGGGACAACGGTCCGGACGGCAAGCCCCGCTACGAAGCGGGCGTCCAGCTGGAGAAGTCGAAGGCGCGCGCGGGGGCGAACGACCCGTGGCCGGCGGGCGAGCCGGGGAGCGAGGTCGGCGGGCAGGGGCCGCCGGGGACGGTGCACGTCGTGGCGACCCCGCGGGGCGCCGAGGTGTGGATGCTGGTGGGCACCGACCCCGCCGCCCACATCGAACAGCTCCGCTGCAACCAGGACTTCGACATCCTCGTCGCGGGACCCACCACGTTCCGCAAGCGCCTGCGCGTTTCCGGCGGAGACTTCGTCGAGGAGACCACCCCGGGCGCTCCCCCACCGAAGGTCCCGACGCGAGTGGCGCGGGTGAGCGCGAAGTAGCGTATCCTCGCGTCATGCACGAGCAGGACATCGCCATCGTCAAGGCCCTGGTTCCCGTGGCATGGGCCGACGGCGTCTTCGCCGAGACGGAAAAGCAGATGCTGGACGCGCTCCTCGACGCCTACCGGGCGAGCGACAAGGAGAAGGAGATCGTCCACGAGTACGCCGAGAAGCAGCGGACCCTCGACGACATCGACATGCAGGAGCTGTCGACGGACGACCGGCGCACCCTCTTCCAGCACGCGGTCCTGATGACGTGGGCGGACGGCGATCAGTCCGCCGACGAGATGACCTTCCTCGCCGCGCTGGCGAAGAAGATGCGGATCCCGGACGAGGAGCGCGACGTGCTGATCGAGGTCGGCGCCCACCGCGCGAAGAAGCACCTGCACTTCATCAAGTGACGGCGCGCGCGGGCGTCACGGAAGCGGCTTGGGGGGGCGCGTGCTCATTTTCGCGCTCTCGCGCAGGGGGATCGTCTCGAGCTCCTTGAGGAGCGCGGTCGGGCTGAAGGGCTTGTTGTAGAACGCGGTCGCCCCCGCCTCGAGCGCACGCTGCTTGGACTCCTCGTCGGTCAGCGCGCTGATGACGATGATGGCGGTCGCGCGCGTGGCCTCGACCTCGCGGAGCTTCCGCAGCACCGCGAAGCCGTCGAAGCTCCCCGCGAGGTGCAGGTCGAGCAGGATGGCGTCCGGCGGGCGCGCCATCGCGCTGTCGATGCCCTTCGATCCCGTCGAGACGGCCTCCACCTCGTGACCGCGCGCCGAGACGAGCGTCTCGATCATCTGCCGGACCGAGTCGGAGTCTTCGATGACGAGGATGCGCATGGCTCGACCAGGATCGCACGCCTAGCGCGGGAACGTCACCGTGGCGCGAACCCCGCCGCCGCGGCCGGCTTCGACCGGGGCGTCGCCGATCTCGAGCAGGGCTCCCTGCGCGCCGGCGATCTCGGCCGCGACGAAGAGGCCGACGCTGCTCGGCCGTCCGAACGTGCCCGGCTCCACCTCGAGCGCGAGCAGCGCCCGTCGCGCGGCGGTCGGCAGGATCGTCCCCGCGTCGTCGATCACCAGACGCGCCCCGAGCGCCCCCTCGGGTCCCACGACCGGTGCGCTCACCGAGACGATGACCGCCGACCCGCGCGGCGTCGCCGACAGCGCGTGCGCGACGAGCGAACGCACCATGACCGCGATCGAGCGCGGCGAGCCGCGCATGGTCGCGCGCGCCCCCTCGTCCGGCAGCACGCGCACCTCGACCTCGACCCCCATTCGCGCTGCCCGCGCCTCGAGCGCGCGGAGCTCCGTGCGCACGAGCTCCAGCAGGTCGATCTCGCGGGTGAGCTCGTGGGGATCGCTCTCGCCGATGGCGGCCAGCTCGGCGACGAAGTCCTGCACCGCCAGGAGCTTCCGCCGCACCTGTTCGAGCCGCTCGTCGACATCGGTCCGCGCCGCGGCCTCGAGGTCCGGCGAGCTCTTGCGCGGGTTGGCCGCCGCGGCGCGGAGCTCCGTGATGTCGCGGCCCACGGGCGAAAGCATCGCGCGGAGCGTCGCCGCGACGCCCCCCGAGAAGCGCGCGACGGCGCCGTGCCGATCGGCGGCGGGCGTCGCCGGCGGCGGGTAGCTCGACTGCGCCACCGGCTCGTCGCCCGCCGCCCAGACCGCGGCCAGCTCGCGCGCGTAGGCCTCCCCCTGCTTGCGCGCCTCGTCGAGCTCCTTCCGGAGCTTGGCCACGTCATCCCTCGCCTCGACCCCCTCGGCGGGGAGGGCCAGGACCTCCTGCGCGCCCACGAGCTCG
>JBEKGQ010000883.1:0-3140 GCA_050012715.1 Polyangiaceae bacterium | reverse complement strand
GGCAGGGCTGCTAGAAAGCCGCTCTCCCGAAGGCGACTCCTCGAACGACCCCGCGGCATCGAACCAACCGAGAGCCCACCCGTGTCCCTGCTTCACGCCTTCACGCTCGCCGGCTGGCTCACGGTCGTGGTCGTCGCTTTCCTCGTGCGGGGACGACCCTACGCGACCGCGGCGGGCATCCTGGTCGGCGTGTACTCGCTGCTCGCGCTGGCGATGGCGCCGCTGTTCGGCCGCGCGATGCCGCTCTTCTACGCGCTGCACGCGGGCGTCTACCTGAACTTCGCCGCGCTCGCGCGCCCGCGAATGCGCCCGCTCGTGTATCGGCTCCTCGTCAGCTGGCCGGCGTCGTTCTTCATCGCGGGCACCCTGCTCGCTCTGCCGTGGGCGATCGCGATGTCCCTCGGCTTCCACCCGTGGGCGCCGTGGCTGCCGTATGCGCTGGGGGCGGTGGGCCTGCTCCAGTCGCTCACCTCGCGCGAGGAGGAGATCGACCTCGTCATCGGCGGCGCCGAGGAGGCTCCCGGCGTGACGCCGCACCCGCGCGGGGTCGCTCGCGTGGAGCGCCCGCTCCGCATCGTGCAGATCACCGATCCGCACATCGGGCCGTTCATGTCGGTGGCCCGTCTCCGGCGCATCGCCGCGCGGGCCGTCGCGAAGAACCCGGACCTCATCTTCCTGACCGGCGACTTCTTGACCATGGAGTCCCAGAGCGATCCGGAGCTGCTCCGGCGCGCGCTCGAGCCTCTGCGCGCGATGCCCGGCAAGGTCTTCGCGTGCCGCGGCAACCACGACCACGAGGCGCCGGAGACGGTGGCGAGGGCGCTCGAGGCGAACGGGGTCGACCTCCTCGTCGACGAGGCGCGCGAGGTGACCACCGAGGCGGGGCCGGTGCAGATCGTCGGCATGGACTTCACCTGGCGCGACCGCGCGAAGCACCTCCGGCGCGTGTGCGACGAGCACCCCCGCGAGCCGGGCGTCACGCGGATCATCTTGCTCCACGATCCGGGCGCCTTCCGGCACCTCCCGGAGGGCGAGGGCGACCTCGTCCTCTCGGGCCACACGCACGGCGGGCAGGTCGGCCTCGTGAGCCTCGGTCTGTCGTGGACGTTCCTCCGCCTCTTCGGGATCCGCATCCCCGACCACGGGTTCTGGGCTCGCGGCCGCGACCGGATGTACGTCCACCGGGGGACGGGCCACTACGGCTTCCCGCTGCGCCTCGGCGTCCCGTCGGAGGAGAGCGTCTTGCGGGTTCACCGACTCCCGTCTACGTGAGCGTAGGTGACCGAGGTGGACGCGTTCCTCCTGTCGCGCGAGTGGCGCGACCGGAACGACGGCGTCGAGCTCGTCCTCTGGGCGCGCGCGGCGGACACGCCAGTGCGCGCGCGTTTCCCGGGCCAGGAGTCGGTGATGTTCGTGGCGCGGAGCACGGAGACGCGCGCGGGGCGACGGCGCGAGCGGCCGCTGACGACGCTGCAGGGACAGCCGGTGGACGCGGTCTACTTCCGGTCGCAACGGGCCATGATCGACGAGCGCGAGCGGCTCCGCGGGACGCTGGGGGTCGCCTTCGAGTCGGACGTGAAGCCGGCGGACCGGTTCCTCATGGAGCGGTTCGTCACCGCGTCGATGCGCCTCGAGGGCAAGGCGATCCCGCGCCGCGGGGTGCTCACGATGGAGAGCCCTCGCGTCACCACGACCGACTTTCGCCCCGCGCTCTCCTTGCTCGCGCTCGACCTCGAGACCGACGGCTGGGACGGCCCTTTGCTTTCGGCGGCGGTGGCGACACGCGACCGCGAGCGCGTCTTCGTGCGAGGGCGCGGCGCCGACACCGATGGCGTCGTCTTCGTGCCGGACGAGGCGGCGCTCCTCCGCGCGCTCTTCGCGGAGATCGCCGCCATCGATCCGGACGTCCTCTGCGGCTGGAACGTCGTGGAGTTCGACCTCGCCGTCCTCGAGGCGCGGTGCCGCGCGCTCTCGCTTCCCTTCGCGCTCGGGCGCGCCGGCGAGACGGCGCGCGTCCTCGCCGGGAACACGCCGCAGCAAGTATCGGTCGCGCGCGTGCCCGGACGCGTCGTCCTCGACGGCATCGCGACCCTGAAGTCCGCGACGCTCGTCTTCGAGCGGTTCACCCTCGAGTACGTCGCGCAGCACCTCCTCGGGCGCGGCAAGAAGATCGCCGCCGGCAAGGACGCCCTCGCCGAGATCCGCCGCATGCACGCCGAAGACCCGCTCGCCCTCGCCGCGTACAACCTCGAGGACTGCCGCCTCGTCCTCGACGTCTTCGCGAAGGTCGATCTCCTCGGCTTCGCGATGGAGCGCGCCCGCCTCACCGGGCTCGCGATGGACCGCCAGGGCGGCTCGGTGGCCGCGTTCGATCACCTGTACTTGCCGCGCCTCCACCGCCGCGGCTTCGTCGCGCCCGACGTCGGCTCGCCCGCCGCCGACGCGACCGCCAGCCCCGGCGGCTACGTCCTCGACTCGGTGCCGGGGCTCTTCCGCGGCGTCCTCTCGTTCGACTTCCGCAGCCTCTACCCGAGCATCATCCGCACCTTTTGCATCGATCCGCTCGGCCTCTTCCAGCCCGGCGACGATCCGGTGCCCGGCTACGACGGCGCCACGTTCGCTCGCGAAGGCGCCATCTTGCCCGAGATGATCGAGAAGCTGCACGACGCCCGCTCGGTCGCCATGGCGGCCAGGAACGAGGCGCTGTCGCGCGCGATCAAGATCCTCATGAACTCCTTCTACGGCGTCCTCGGCACGCCGGGCTGCCGCTTCTTCGACGCGCGCCTGCCGACGTCGATCACCCGCCGCGGCCACGCCGTCATCGAGCGCGCGCGGGCCTTCTTCGAGGCCGAGGGGCTGCCGGTGATCTACGGCGACACGGACTCGCTCTTCGTTCGACCGGAAGAGGCGATGGGCGAAGAAGAGGCGGCGGCGCGGGGCCGCGCTCTGGCGGAATCGCTGACGCACACGCTCGCCGAGGAGATCGCACGCGAGCTCCGCGTCGAGAGCCGCCTCGAGCTCAAGTTCGAATCGCACTACCTGCGCTTCCTCATGCCCACGATGCGGGCCGGCGACCGCGGCTCGAAGAAGCGGTACGCCGGCGCGGTCCGCCGCGCCGACGGCTCCATCGGCGTCGTCGT
>JBEKGQ010000882.1:0-3141 GCA_050012715.1 Polyangiaceae bacterium | reverse complement strand
ACGTTGTAGGCGACGACCGCGGGCAGCGCGACGAAGAGCCCGACGCCGGTCGCGACGAGCGCCTCTGCGATGCCGGTCATGACGTTGCCCATCGCCGCGTGATTTTGCCCGGCGTCGCCGAGCTGATGGAACGCGTCGATGACGCCGATGACGGTGCCCAGGAGGCCGATGAACGGCGCGTTGTTGCCGAGCGTGCCGAGGAGGTACGTCGAGCGCTGGAGCTGCCCGCGGGCGTTGCCGAGGGACGCGTCGAGCGCGTTCGCGAGCGCGGCCGGTCCGCCGTGCACCCACCGGAGCGCGGTGAGCACGATCCCGGCCTCGATCGACTTGCTCTCGCGGAGGACGCGGCGAGCGCGGTCGAAGTCCTCGACCTCGAGGGCGGCCGAGAAGCGGGCCGCGAGCGCGTCGATGTCCTCGGAGCGGCGGGCGAAGAAGAGCCAGCGCTCGAGCGCCGAGGTGAGCGAGACGACGGAGAGCGCGAGCAAGAGATAGAGCACCCAGGTGCTTCCGAGCAGCGCGATCCGAGAGAGACTTTCGACCAGCATGTTCTCCTCACTCCCTGTGACCAATCACTCGAGGACGAAGTCGCCCACGTAGAGGCCCGGTCCAGCGCCGCCGTTCGCCTGTTCGGCCGCGAGCACGCCGACGGCGATCGGCGGCACTTGCTGCACGAGACGCTGCGTGCCGTCGGACTGCGTCTCGGCCAGCCAGAGCGAGACGCTGAAGCTCACCCCGGGGCGACCGCACGCGCTGAAGAGGTCCACCCAGACCTGGTAGGTCCCGCTCGCCGGCGTCGACTGCCAGACGGCGTCCTCGCGGTCGATGTCGTCGATGACGCAGTTGCGGTTGGAGTCGTGATCGAGCACGCCGTCGACCGCCTTCGTGGCGGCGCCGGCGTCCGCCGGAAGGACGGAGGCTGACTCTCCACCGATGACGAACCCGGACGGGTCCTGAACGATGAGGTCGAGATCGACGGGAGCGTCCCAGCTGAGGGAGAGGACCGCGGCCGGGGGTGCGCGCTTGGGAACGCAGATGTTGAGATTGTCCGGGACCGGCGTGTCGATGCACACCGAGAGGTCCGACTGTGTCCCGCTCGAGCCGTCGGCGGCGATCGCGGCGAACACGAGGTCGTGGAAGCCGGGAGGGAGATCGCGCCCGAAGCTCGCCGAAGCCTGCCAGGTGAGCAGCCCGTTGTCGGTCGGATCGGGGGCCCCGACGGGGACGACCCAGTAGCCGCTCCCGAGGTCGGCGAACCGCAGGCCGACGGTCTGCGCCTCGGTCGTCGTGTGGCCGGAGAACGCGAGCCCGACCTCGCCTTGCTCGATCGCCGTGTTGGCGACGTTCACGTCGGTGACCTGGGGATCGACGCCCGCGTCGGCGGCGGCGTCCGCCGCGAGCTGCGGCGAGCCGGGGAGCGCCCCGGCGACGAACTGGCCAGAGGCGATGCGGACGGGCTCGCCGATGCCGGTGTTGGGCGACGCCTGCTCGCCGGTGCACGCCGCCGCGAGCAGCATCGCGCCGGCGCAGCGCGGCCGGAGGGAGGCGCGCATCACATCTCCACCTGCAGGCGCACCGCCCACTGGTCTTCGGGCAAGTCGACCGGCACGCCGCGCGGATCGAGCCCCTGGTGGTTGAGGATGTGGTCGTACTCGAAGACGAGCCTCGCGCGGTCCGGGAGCACGAGGCCCACGAGCGGTGACCAGGTGGTGATGGTCTGGTCGAGCGGAAGGACGTTGCCGCCGAGCTGCGTCGTCGCGTCGGCGTTCGGGTTGTAGGCGTCGACGCGGAGCCCGACGAGACCGTAGCGGGTGATCTCCTGGACGTAGGCCACGTACCAGCCGATCTCCCGGAGATTGGTCCCGGTCGTGATCGGGTCGGCGACGAAGAGGGACCGATCGAAGTTCTGCCCGACGTAGGCCTCGCCGTAGAGCATCGCCCGGCCGATGGGCGTCTCGAGGCGGACCTCGAGGTCCACGCCCATCGCCCAGTGGGGGAAGGTCTGCGAAGGCGTCGCGGCTTGCCCGGGAACGCCGATGAGCTCACCGGGATCGATGACGCCGTTCGCGTTGGTGTCCTGCCACTGAATGGTGGCCTTGGTCGCCGCGGTCCCGGCGTGAAATCCCTTTCCGCCGACGAAGGACACTCCGCCGGCGACGGCGGTGTCTTTGAGCGGCTGCATCTCGGCGCCGAAGCGCGCCATCATGTCCTTCTCGGCGGTCGGATCGAAGCCGATCGCGGTCGGAGCACTGTCGGGCACGGGCGTTCCGTCGAACACGCCGAGCGCGTAGCGAAAGAAGCCGACCGCCCCGCCGAGGGTCCCGGCGAAGTCGGCGTCGCCGGGGAAGAACGCGCGTGAGCCGGTCGTCCGCTCGAGGAAGATGCGCGTGCGATTCGGTTCGTAGAGCTCGTAGCCGAAGGGAATCGACGTCAGCCCGGTCGTCAGCGCGGCGAGCGGCGGGGCGAGCTTGTCGGGAGCGCGCAGGAGGACCGAGGCCTCGGCGCGGCGCAGACCGAAGGCGAGCCCGTTGGCGTTGTTGCCGTCGACCTCGATCGTCGCAGAGGCGTATTCCCACCCCCGATCGACCCGGAGGCGGGCGCGACGGACGAGGAACCGGTTCTCGTTGAGCGGCGTGCCGTTCGCGTCGAGCTGATCCTGCGACGCCTGGCTCTGCTGGTACTGGCCCTGGACGTACCCGCTCACGAGGAGCCCCCGCGGCCAGACGCGCGACCACGGGCTCTGGTCGAACGAGACCGTCGGCAGCCTGTCGCCGGGCGCGTCACCCCGGACGTCCGGGTGCGCGTGCTCGGCGGCGGCCCTCGCCTCGAGCGCCTCGACGCGCGCGCGCAGGTCCGCGATCTCCTTCGACGTCGGCGCAGCCGGCTCCGACGGCGTCGCCGCGGCCGGTGGCACCAGCGCCGGCGCGGGAGGCGCCACCGGCGCGGTCGGCGTCACCGGGGCGGGACGGGGGACCGGGGCCGAAGACGACGACCCAGCCGGCGCGGGGACGTCGAGGTCGTCGTCCGGTGGTTTCGTGGGCGCACCCGTCTGCGCCCACGCGACGGACCCGCAGGCCGCGAGGGCCACGAGGGCCCCCGCGGTGGCGAGAGACAGCGACCGCATCGGGGCGTGGCTAGTTGAGC
>JBEKGQ010000881.1:0-3150 GCA_050012715.1 Polyangiaceae bacterium | reverse complement strand
ATCGACTGCAACCGCGGGCGCATCGACTGCAACCGCGGCGGCATCGACTCCGACGGCGGTTGCATCGACTCCGACCGCGGCGGCATCGACTGCAACCGCGGTTGCGTCGACTCCGACCTCTGCCGTATCGACCCCGGCGACACCAACGCTACGGGCAACCCGCTTCGATCCACGCCACGACGCGGTCGCGCTCCTCGTTGCTCGGCTTGGGGTTGGTCCCGGCCGTGTCGCTGATGGGGAACTGCTCGGCGGGAGGGCTCGCGGGGCAGCCCCAGCTCGGGTCCTGCGCGACGCAGACGCCGCAGCGGATGGTGTCCTTGTTGGCGACGACGATCGACTGCATGCCGAAGTCGAGACCACTGGTGTTGCCGGCGGCGTGGCACTCGTCGCAGTACTTCGTGAAGAACCCGTTCGCCCAGTTGTCCCAGGTGTCGAGGTCGGGCCCCCCGTCGCCGTAGGAGGCGTCGAAGCCGCTCGACGCGTCGGACCCGCCCGAGCCGGTCGAGGGCGAGGAGCTGGAGGAGCAAGCCGCGGCGACGCCGACGGCGAAGAGGCCGGCCAGAAGGAAGGTGGACTGCATGGCGCGCAGTCTACCGCAGCTTGCCGGTCCGCCCATTCGGCCCTACACCGGCGAGCGCACGATGTCCGAGGAACGCCGCCTCCCCGAGTCGCGACTGGGCCGGTTCGCACGTCTCGCCGCCATGGGGGTCCGCTCGAGCGCGAGCCTCCTCATGGACCGCGGCGGAGGATCCGCGGCCGAGCACGCGGCGGACGTGCTCGGCAACCTGCGGGGCCTGGCGGCGAAGGTCGGCCAGATGGCCAGCTACGTCGACGGACTGGTCCCCGAGTCGCACGCCCCCGCCTTCGAAGCCTCGCTCAAGGCCCTGCGCGCGCAGGCGCCCCGCTCGTCGGCGGCCGAGATCCGCGCCGTGGTCGAGGCGGAGCTCGGTGCGCCCATCGCGACGCTCTTCACGGAGTGGGACGACGTCCCGCTCGCCAGCGCGTCCATCGGTCAGGTGCACCGCGCGAAGCTCGACGACGGGCGCGAGGTCGCGGTGAAGGTGCAGCACCCTGGGATCGCGCGCGCGGTCGAGAGCGATCTCGCCAACGCGTCGCTGCTCGAGTCCTTCGTGGGCGTCCTCGGCGGGCGCCGCTTCGACTCGAAGACGATGCTCGAGGTGATCCGCACCCGCTTCCGCGAGGAGCTCGACTACGTGCGCGAGGCCGGGAGCATCCGCACCTTCGCCGCGCTCCACGCGGGGGACCCGACGGTCCTCGTGCCGGCCCTGGTCGAGTCGCGCTCGAGCCGGCGCGTGCTCACGACCGAGCTCGCGCGCGGCGCCACGTTCGACGAGGCGTGCGAGGCGCCCGAGGCCGACCGCGTCGCGTGGGCGCGCACCATGTGGCGCTTCGTCTTCAAGGGGACGCTCGTCGGCGGGCTGCTCAACGCCGACCCGCACCCGGGCAACTACGTCTTCCACGACGGCGGGCGCGTCACGTTCCTCGACTACGGCTGCATCCAGCCCATCACCGAGCGGCGACCGCTCGCGCTCCGGTGCCACCGGGCCGCGCTCGCCGGGGACGAGGCGGCGTTCGCCACCGCGGTCCGCAACATGGTCGCCTCGAAGCCCGGCCCGCTCGAGGATCTCGCGGTCAGCTACACGCGGCAGTGCTTCTCGGCGCTCTTCGACTCGCCGTTCCGGATGACCAAGCCCTTCGCCGCGAAGATGGTCGACGGGATGCGCGACATGGCGGTGCTCGCGCGAAAGCTCCCGGAGGAGCAGTTCTTCACCATGCCGGCGGAGATGCTCTTCGTGAACCGGCTTCAGTTCGGCTTCTATTCGGTGCTCGCGCGGCTCGACGTCGAGGTCGACTACGCCTCGGTCGAGCGGGGCTTCATCGGGGAGGCGGCGGGCTGACGCCGGGCGGCAGGTCGTGCGGGATCGCCACAGGGTGAGTCACGACGCCCGGGCCGATCGTGAAGTCATCCGGGACCAGGGTTCGCGCCGGACCTCTTCCTTGCATCAGCGTGAGGCCTTCCGGCTCGGCCACGATCGTGACCGGCGCCATCAGGAGCACCGAAGGCTCCGGCGCGTCGGCGACGGGCTCGTCGTCGGTTCCCCGGGTGGCGTACGTGTCGTCTTCGGCCGGCGGGGCCGCGGGGGCGGGGCGCTCCATGCGGCGCTGTCGGTCGATCTGTCGAATGTCGATCACGGACAGCCCGATCGAGGTCAACCAGATGGCCGCGATTGCGGCGAGCCATGCGGTGCGGGTCATGATGAAACCTCTTCTCCCCTCCACGACGCAGGTGCATCGCGCGAGCCAGCCCGAACGGCCGAGCTTCACTGGCAGGTGGAAAAGAAGCTCTGCCCGTCGCCCGCGTCGAGGCCGCTGACCTCGAGCGGCGTGCACGTGCCGCCATCGGCGCACTCGCTCGAGGAGCGGCAGAGGACCATCGCGTTCGTCTGGTTGCACTTCCAGTTGCCGACGATGTCGCCCTGGTAGTCGCAGGAGGCCCCCTGGAACCCTTGGCCGTTGATGCAGATCCAGCAGGTGCCGCCGTCGCACTGCGAGCCGTCGTCGCAGAAGATGTCCGAGCCGCCGTTGCAGGTGCCGGCCGGGATGCACGACGTCGCGCCGTTCTCGAAGCAGCACTCGGCGCCGGGCGGCGTGCACGAGGCCGCGCCGCAGAAGATCGTGGACACCGAGGCGTCCGAGGCGTCCGTACCGGAGCTGGCCCCGTCCCGCGACGAGGGGGCGTCCGCCGTCGACGCGTCCGTGCACGTCGTTCCCGGGCACTCGAGCGCGCCGACGCTCGGGCAGCCGGCGCAGGCGAGCGCGGCCCAGGCCGCGGCGACGACGCGCACCTTCGAAGGCATTCGCACATTGTCCGCCATTCGCATCGAAGCCGTCGAGGGAACGATGCGCGCTACGATACGCCGGTGCAGCGCACGTCCCACGTGGAGCACGCCGGAGTCAGCATCTTCGGGCGCTACACGCTCTACGGCGCCATCGCGCGCGGGGGCATGGCCACGGTGCACGTCGGGCGCCTGAACGGGCCCGCCGGCTTCGCCCGCACCGTCGCCATCAAGCGGCTGCACCCGCAGTTCTCCACCGATCCAGAGTTCGTCTCGATGCTCGTCGACGAGG
>JBEKGQ010000880.1:0-3153 GCA_050012715.1 Polyangiaceae bacterium | reverse complement strand
ACCCCGGCAGGTACTGCGGATCGAACCACTCGAGCAGCGTGAACGCGGCGGCGAGCACGGTGGCGCCGCAGAGCAGCCCGCGCGCGGCTCGAGCCGGCCCGGTCTGCGAGCCCACCGCGCTCCAGGCCCGGGCGAGGAGCAGCAGCGGGAAAACGCCCGCCCCCAGGAGGAGAAACGGGGCGGCGTTCCCCTGTTCGTACTTCGACGCGAGGACGCCTCCCGCGACCGCGATGAACGCCACGAAGAGCGCCGCGACCAGCGACAGCTTGCGAAGCTCGCCGAGCGCCGTCCCCAGCTGGCCGCGCATTCCAGCCCGCACGAGGCCCGTCACCGCGAGGAGCAGGAACGCCGCCAGGACGCCCAGCGACACCCACCGTACCGCGCGGCGCACGATGAGGCGCTGCACCTGCTTGACGAACCGGTTGTCGAGCCGATTCTTGTGCGCGGTGGCCTCGTCAGCCGCTTCTTCGATGCGGCCCGTCGCCACGAGCGCGTCCACGAGCTCCCGTTCCGCGAGGCGCTGCGTGAGCGGATCGGCCTTCGGATCCACCGTGACCTGCCGCAGCTCCCCGATGGCGTCGGCGGGCCGGTGCATGCGGCCGACCCATGCTTCGGCCACGAGCATCCGGCTCTCGACCCGCACGGCCCCCGGGGGAAACGACTCCAGGTCCCGCGCGAGGGCGTCGACCTTCGCCGGGTCCGAGGACGCCGCCGGATCGCGGCGCACCTGCTCGAGGCGCACGAGCGGCGCGAAGTCCCCCTCCGACCGGGCCCGCAACCACTCGATGCGGTCGGCCGCGCGGAGCGCCCACCGCGTGTTGGGGGCGGCGTCGATCGCGGCGCGGTCGTCGACGAGGGCCTGCGGGAACGCCCCGTCGCCCTCGTCGAGCTGCCCGAGGACCAGATACGCCTCGCCGACCGCGGGCGGATCGTCCTTCGCGGTGATCGCCCGGGCGAGCGCCTCGCGCGCGACCTCCCGGTTCGGAGGCTCCACCGACAGGGCGGCGTTCGCCGCGTCCACCGCCGTCCGCGCCTCCGTCGCCGACGCGACGCGCGCCGCCGCGGACGTGAGCACGACCAGCAGCGCGACCAGGGCCCACCGCATCGACTCCGGAAGCTCCCACGCTCGCCCCGCGTTGTCCATCTGTCCAGGCTCCGGGCGACAGGCTAGAGGCTGCTCGAAGCTCGCTCGCGCATGAAGCTCGCCCCCCTCACGCTCCTCCTCCCCGTGGTCGCGGTGGCCGGCTGTCACGGCTGCCACGAGGACCACCCCTACGTGCCGTACACGATCGGGTCGAGCCAGACCGAGCTCCGGGATGCCGGTGCGGCCGCGCCTCCGGTCGCGAGCGCGTCGTCGGCCGTGGTCGACGCGGCGGCGCCCTTCGCGGGAGAGCCCGCCGTCCCCGCGCCGACGGGCCTGTCGCTCTGGCCGGTCGGCGGGGTCGTCCTCCAGGCGCCGCCGGGGATGGTCTTCGTCTCGGCCGTCGTGCGGGACTTCGACGGGGACGGCGCGGCGGACGCGTTCGCCGTCGCCCGGCCGCCCGAGGGCAGCGACCCCGGGGTGCTCGTATTCTATCGCGGCGCGCCGCATGGCGACCCGGGGGACGCCGGGCTCGCCGGGCAGACGACGTTCTCGCCGGCGATCGACGCCGCGCACGCCGCCGGTTGCACGGCGGTCGACCGTCTCGTGGCGGTGGGGCGGCGCTCGGTGCTCGTCGAGCTCGGCGACCAGTGTCCGCCGCGCGCCGGCAATGCGCCCGATCGCTGGCTGGCGGTGCTCGCGGGCGGCGCCACCCCGCGGGTCCGCATGGCGGCGACCATCGTGGATCCGCCCGGAGCCCCGTCGCTCACCGTGGAGGGGGACGCCGCGGACCGGGATGGGGACGGACTCGAGGACGTCGCGCTCCGGGTGACGCTCGAGGGGGGGAGCGCCCCGCTCGAGCCCGGGCCCCGCGTCGGGGCGACCCTGGCGTGGCTCGATCGCCCGGCCGGGCTGAGTCGCGATGCGGCGGCGACCGAGTCGTCCTTCGCGACGCTGGCGGGGCAGGCGGCGGGACGCGCCAAGAGCGCGAAGGACGCCGCGACGGTGCCCGGTCTCGTCGCGCAGACGCGTGCGCTCTGGCGCGCGGTGTGTGCCGACGGGGGGGCCCCGAGGCTCGTCGGCGTGAGCGGCACGGGCGCCATCAGCTGCGGGTCCACGCGGGCGCTCGAAGAGGCGGGGCTCGCCGAGGTGCGCGCCGACGTGACGCTGGGCGACGCGCTGCGAGCCGCGCTGGCGCTGGATCGCGCCGAGCGCCCTCCGGCGTCGCGGACGGCCTCGCGCGTGACCGAGGCGCGCGGCTGGATCGAGCAGGTCGCGCCCCTCGTGGCGGCGCGCGGCGTGCGCGCCGTGTCGGCCGTTCCGCAATCGGGCAAGGGCCACGAGCCGGCGTGGGGTGCGCTCGCCTTCGAGCCGAGCGGGAAGCTGCTCGTGCGGACGCGGGCGGGCGTCGTGCGGGTCGACGCGGACGCGGGAGACGAGGCGTCCGCGGACGACGTCGCCGCGTGGCCGGCGGCGGTGACGTCCCCGGACGGGGCGCTCCGCTGGATCGAGACGTACGACGCCTGTGACGGCGTGGCGCTGCACGCGACCTTCGCCGGGGGAGACGACGTGCACGACGTGGCGCTCCCCGTCGCGCCGTCGCTGGGGGACCGGTGCGCGGGCTCTCGAGGCGCCCCGGCGCGCGCCCTCGCGGTGGCATGGGGTCCGGGTGGCCTCGAGGCCATCGTCGAGGGTCAGCCCTTGCTCGTCGCGCCGGAGACCTCGCGGGCATCTCTCCTGGCGGCCTTCCAGGACTCGTCGCCGGCGGCGCGGGGGGCGCCGCGCTCCCCGGACGGCAAGGTGGTCGTGGCGGTGACCTCGGTGGGGTTGCTCGTCCGGAGCGCGTCCCGCGCGCGCCTCTACCGGGCCCCGGAGCTCGACGGCACCTGGTCGGAGCAGCGCGACTGCGCGGTGAGCAACGATGCGACCCACGTGGCCTGCGTGCGCGCGGGCAGCCCGGGCAAGGCCTGGGTCGGCGCCTGGGACGCGCCGTAGTACCGCTCCGGCAAGCGTAGTAGGGAGACGACCGATGATCACCCTGACGATGAGCGCGCCCGGCAAGAACGCCCTCA
>JBEKGQ010000879.1:0-3158 GCA_050012715.1 Polyangiaceae bacterium | reverse complement strand
CGGTCGAGGGCAAGGACGAAGATCGTCCGCGCCAGGCATGGACATACCGTGCTGTGCGCCAACGGCAGGATGATGGTTCTGCATCATTGTCCGATGCTGTCAGTTCTCAGGACGTAGGGACTCCTCGGCACCGGGCTGCGCTTTTCCCCGATCTGGACCAAGCGGAATTTCGCGCCGTCGGGCGTACTGCCGCCCGGATGACGCCGTAGTCCCGGTAGGAAGCAGGGAGCGCCCCCGTGCAGGCGAGGCGCTCCCCTTCCCTCACTTCACTGCGTCACCCGGTCACGCGCTCGCGCCGCTCAGTGCTGCGGCGTGGACGTGCCGGGGCCCGCCGGCGCGGGCGCGGCGACCGCGGGGGTCGCCGGTGCCGGTGCCGGTGTCGCCGCGGGTGCCGCCGCGGGGGCGGGCGCGGCCGACGCAGCCGGCGTGGCCGGTGCGTTGCTCGGCGCGGGCGCCACCGGCGCCTGCGTCGAGCTGCCCGCCTGCGGAGCCGGCGCGGCCGCGGGCGCGGCGGGCACCGTGCCGTGGATCCCCGCCTTCACGGTCTTGCCGACCGTCCCGCGCGCCTTGCGCGTGGCAGCGGCCTTCTCCGCCGCGAGCGCCTTGCTCGCAGCCGAACGGACGGGGGACTTCACCGGCGTGAAGCCGAACTGCAGGACCTGCGGTCCCTGCTTGCCGAAGCGGGCCTGCACGATGCCGCGCACGCCCGCGCGAAGCGGCTTGACCTGGGTCAGGAGCGCCTGCTCACCGGCCACGTCCGTCCGCCAGACCTGGTAGTCGCTCTTGGTCTGCTCGACGGCCGACACGAATGCCTGGAAGCGGGCAATCAGCTCGTCGCGAGTGAACGTACCGTCGGACATGAGAAACGTGTCCGTCGGCTGGTAGTAGGCCAGAAGGCCGGCGATGATCGCCTGGACCTGGGCCTCCACGTCGACCTTGGTCGTGCGGGTGCTGCCGGTGCTGCTGGTCGACGTGCCGCCGCCCGTCACGAGGGGCGGCGGCGGGTTGACCGCCGGTGCAGGTTGCACCGGCGGCGAGGCTGCGGCGGCGGGTGCCGGCGCAGGCGCCACGGGCGGCGGGGTGGCCGCCGGTGTGGCTTGGGTGGGTTTGGTTTTGGGCAAGTGAGTCAGGGCCTCCACGGAACGGGTTGGTAAGCGAAGGAAAGGGAGAGAGAAGAGAGAGAGGAGAGAGAAAGGAGAGAGACGAGCTTCAGGCCACGCGCCGGACGACGGGCGCCGTCCGAGGAAGCGGCCGGGCGCGCATCGCCTTGCGGAGCCTCCGGCCCCACGCCCGGAGGACGTGGGCGCGCAGCTCGTACGGGTCGATGGCGCGGGGGAGGTCCTCGACGGTCGCGACGAACGTGTCGACCACGAGCTGGTCGAGCGCGACGGCGGGTGCGGCCGGCAGCGAGCGGCGGCGCCGCACGAGGTCACGCTCGAACGCCACGAGGAGCAGCAGCGTCCAGAGCCCGTGAGGGCGCTCCTGCTGGGCCTCGAGGAGATCGACGACGAGATCCTGCCGCCGCGTGTAGCGCTCGTCGAGGTCGTCGCGACGGTCCTTCTTGCGCAGGATGCGGAGGAGCTTCTCCACCGTCATGAATTCGAAGTAGGCGTGATAGTCGAGGCGCTCCGCGGCGTGACGGACGCGCTGGTCGGCGATCGCGGAGTCGAGGGAACGGGTGAAACCGGGGATCATGAGAGAGCGCATGTCGATGCCCTCGCGCGCGGTCTGCGCCGCGCGCGTTCGAGGTGAGGTTGTCCGCGCGGGGTGAGGCGGGTCGGCCGCGCCGTGCGTGCTGGTGCCTAGAGCAACCGCGATGCCATGGTCTGCGCTGGGCCAAGTGCGCGGAACGCCGTGGGGACGAGTGTCCACGAAGTGATCGGGGAGTGATCGCGATCACTTGTGTCCGATCACTTCGCGAGGTCGCGAGACGCTTCTCCGAGTGAGGAAGCGTCTCGCCGAGCGAGGAAGCGTCTCGCCGAGCGAGGAAGCGTCTCGCCGAGCGAGGGAGCGTCTCGCCGAGCACACAAGGCGCTTCTCCGCTGGTACAAGGCGTCCCCGCGAGCGCACAAGACGCCTCGCCGGTGGCACAAGACGAGTCCCATGCGTGGAGAGAGCGAGTCCCGTGAAAGGAAAACGCGGGGTTATGGGTCGTGCACTCGAAGTCCGTGCGCGGTGCAGCGCGGACCGTGCGGTCGGGAAGGACGGGTTCGTGTGGCGCGTGATCGAGGTCGCACGGCGACGCGATCGCGGTCGGTCCGCTCGACACCGTCGACCACGTGACCGCACGGCTCGAGTCTTTGTCTTGCGGATCACGGACTTGATGGTCGCGCAGCTCGAGTCGCTCACGCGATGAAGGCGGCTCACGGCGTCGTGGGGATCGGGTTTTTGTCCGGTCGCGGGGACGTCTTGTAGGAGCGGAGAGACGCCTTGTACAGTCGGAGAAGCGTCCTGTACGACCGACGAACCCGTCTTGTGCGACGACTGGACCGGTCCTCTGCGACCGTGCGACCGTCCTGTTGTGCGTTCCGGGGTCGACCCTCTGCACCACGGGACTTGGGGAGATGGGGCGTGATCCCCGGGATCCCTGAGCCAGGGACCGGGGGATTGCGGGTGTGGGGGACGTCTTCGTCTCGCGTGTGACCTGAGCTCGAGGTCCGGTGGACCCGGGGCACGCCGCTGTGGGACCGGGGGTCTGGTCGGCTGCGACCCGGGCTGTCCGGGCGCGGGATCGACGCGGTGCGGGTGGGTGGGGCGAGATGTGCTGGGTAGTGACCGGGGTTCGGAGAGCGCGAGCGGCGACTGCGTGGGCGCACGGTGCGCAGGGATCTTCGTCCTCGGCATTCACCGAGGACGGCCCGACAAGTAGAAGCGTCAGCTTCCGCTACGGGCAGCGACTGAGACGGGAAGGCATCCTGTCGCTGAACGAGCGCAGCCGGGTCGCCTGAGTCAAGGAAGCGGGCGTCCTCCGCATTCGCGTCCGAACGGATCGCGTCGACGGTCGATTGAGACGAACCTTCCGCACGAAGGAGACGCCACCGCCGACGGCTACGCCGAACGCCGTGCGGCGCTCGAGATGCTCGACAACAACGTGCCCGGCGTGCGGCGCATCACCGTCGCTGGGGACAAGGGCTACGACACCAGCGACTTCGTCGAGG
>JBEKGQ010000878.1:0-3161 GCA_050012715.1 Polyangiaceae bacterium | reverse complement strand
CCAGGGCGAGTGGACGCCCCTCGCGCCCCGCCGCCGCGGCCTGCCGTTCTTCGAGAGCCACGGCACCGAGGACCCGATGCTCCCGTACGCGCAGGCCGAGCAGCTCCGCGACCTGCTCCGCGAAGCCGGCGCCGACGTCACGTGGGTCTCGTTTCGCGGGGGCCACACGATCCCCGGGACGGTCACCGACGCGCTCGGCCGCTGGATGCGCACGACCCTCGCGCCGACGCCGCCACGCTGAGTCGCGGTCGACGCCTCAGCGACGCTGCGCGAGCGTGTACGTGGCGAAGATGTCGTGCTCGATGTCGACCGCGTCCTCGCCGCGGTCCCAGTGGAGGACGTGCGCGACGGCGCGCATCGCCGCCGTGTCGTCGCGGTCGAGCTCGCGCACCTGGAAGCCGGCGGCCTCCCAGGCCGCGCGCTCGAACGGGGAGCGCCCGTCCGCCCAGGGGATGTACGCCGCACCCGGAGGAGCCGGCGCGGGACACACGTTGTAGAGGAGGACCAGGCCGCCGGGGGTGAGCGCGTCGTGGAGCGCGCCGAGGAACGTCGCGTCGTCGACGCCGAGATCGAAGTGGCGCGCCGGGCTGACGGCGAGCGCGGGGTGCACGTAGCCGCGCTTCAGCGTGTTCTTCGAGAGGAAGACGTCGAGGCGCCCGCCCACCCCGGCGCGGACGCTCCCGAGGGCCGGCCACCGACCGGTGACGAGGCTCACCCGCCCCGTCCCCACCGGCCCCTGGTCCCCGGCCGCCGAGTAGAGCGCCGGCAGCAATGGGTCCACGTCGACGCCGACCGCGTCGGCCCCGAGGGTGGCCATCAAGCGCAGCTGCCCGACCGTGCCGTAGCCGAAGTCGACGACGCGCTTCCCCGCGAGGCCGTCGAGCCCCGCGGCGGCGAGGACGTCGATGGCCCGCACGTACGACAGCGGCGACCCGTAGTTGGTCTCCCAGTAGAACGCCGCGTCGAGGTCGCGGCGCGTCAGCGTCTCCCTCCGCGCGGCGGGGAGCGTCGCCGCGTCGGCGTCGGACCACGCGGCGCGCGTGGCCGGATCGGTCCACACGACGCGCGGCGAGACCGGGGGCTGCATCGCCGCGGCGCCGAGGAAGGCCCGGGCCAGCGGCGTCGCGGCGAACGGCTCGAGGGCCCGCGCGTCGCTCTGGAGCTCGGCGAGGGCGGCGTCGAGGGGGGCGGCGGTCGCGCTCGTGCGCGGGCTCGCCTCCGCCGGCGCGGGCGCGACGGGCAGCGGTGGCGGGGCGCACGCGAGCAGCAGGGCCGATGCGACCAACGACGAGCGGGCGAGCACCCGCCCACGCTATAAGCAACGGGCCCGCGTGCAAGCCGACTTGCCAGTCCCGCGACCGTCCCTGTGGCCGGTCTTCGTCGCTTACCTCGCCGCGTTCTTCCTCGTCCTCGTCGCCAGCGCGCTCTACCTCCTCGTGCCCGCGGTCTGGCGGGTCGGGTGGAGCCCGGTCCGCGTCGCCGACGAGGCGTCGAGCTTCGCCTTCACACCCGCGGGCCTCCTCGGCGCCGCGCTCGTCAGCGCCCTGGTCCTCATGGCCGTCACCCTCGTGACCGCGCGGCTCATGGGCGGCGGCGTCGCGTCCCGCATCGCCGCCGGGCCGACGCGCGCGCGTCCCGCCGGGATCGCGGCCGCCGTCGTCGGCCTCGCCGGACTGAGCCTCGCGTGCGGAAGCGCGGCGCAGCTCGCCGGCCTCGGCAAGACCGGCGTCACCGAGTCGATCGCCCAGGCGCTGCGGAGCTCGAGCCCCCTGCGCATCGTGCTCGCCGTCCTCTGCATCGGCGTGGCCCCGGCGTTCGCCGAGGAGGGGTTCTTCCGCGGCCTCATGCAGACGCGCCTCCGGGCGCGGGGCAGCCGGTGGAACGGGATCGTCGTGAGCGCGGCCGCGTTCGGTGCGTTCCACGTCGACCCGGTCCAGGGGTCGGAGGCGTTCGTCGCGGGGCTCTTCTTCGGCTGGGTGGTCGACCGCTTCGGCGGCATTCGTCCCTCCATCGCCGCCCACGGCTTCAACAACGCGATGTTCGTGCTCTTCGCCTCGCTCGACACGGGCAGCGAGGAGGGCTCCCGCTCCGCCACCGCCGTCATCCTCGCCGGCGGCCTCGTGGCCTTCGCCGCCGCGACCGCGGTGATCCGGTCGCGCCACGCGGTGCGAGCCAGCGACTGAGGCGCGCGCCTCCCGGGCTCAGAGCATCGAGATGCGGCGCATGAAGGCGCCACACAAGTCGCTCTGGGCGTTGCGCACGCGCTCGAGGTCGAGCCCGGCGCGGAAGACGGACATCGCCCCGGCCTCGTTGCCGACCGCGACGTGGCACATGCCCAGCATCTCGTAGTCGCCCGGATCGTTGTGCTTCGACACGAGGTCCGTGAGCGGCGCGATCGCCGCGCGGTGCGCCTCCACCATCGCCGGGGTCTGCGGAGGGCTCTTCGCGTGGATCATCAGGCGCAGGGACTGCCGCTGGTCGTTCGCCTCGTAGGTGGCGAAGGCGGGCGACGAGAAGAGGTCGCGGTACCCCGCGTACCCCTCGTCGAGGTTTCCGGCGCGGACCTTGGCCACGATGGCCTTCACGGCGGTGACGAGCGCCTCGTTCGGCATGGCCGGCAACGTAACGCGCCCCGCGCCGTCGCGCACGCTATGCTCTCGCCGCGTGATCCGTCCCTGGCTCCTCGCCATCGGCACCGCTGCGGTCCTGTCCGCCTGCAACGCTCAGTCGGGGACGCAAGTACCCTACGCCTGCACCCTGATGCCCCCCTCGCCGCCCGACTGGCGGCTCCAGGCCGACGGGACCGTCCTCCGCGACGGCCTCGGCCGCGTCGTCTTTCTTCGCGGGGTCGACGCCGGCGGGCGCAGCAAGTTCTCGCCCTACGTCCCGTTCGACTACGACGGCGAAGGCCAGTACGCGCAGGCGCTCGGCGCGTACATGGATCGCGCCGCCTCGTGGGGCATCGACGCGATGCGCGTCCCCTTCACGTGGGCCGCGCTCGAGCCGACCCAGGGGCAGGACGACGCCGACTGGCTCTCGCGCTACCAGCAGCTCCTCGACGCGGCCTGGGCGCGCGGCATCTGGACCGTCGTCGACTTCCACCAAGACGTCTACTCGGAGGTGTTCTGCGGGGACGGCTTCCCGGCGTGGACCATCCCGGA
>JBEKGQ010000877.1:0-3173 GCA_050012715.1 Polyangiaceae bacterium | reverse complement strand
TCCATCTCTTTCCCTCCTTCCCTCCTCCAAACTCTCCCTCTTTCCGTCAGTTCGCGCAGGGGGAGGCGCCCGGTCCGAGGCAGAAGCCGCCGGCGCAGCGGGCGCTCGCGAGGCCGCAGTCGGCGTCGCTGCCGCACTGGGCGCGGCACATGGCGCCGCACTTGGCGTAGCCGCCGGGGCAGGCGCCGTTCTGCTGCTTCACGTCGAGCGGGCGCGACGGCCTCGCGGTCGGGACGGCGGTGGGCGCGGGCGGGAGCGGCGGTGACGTCGGCGTGAGCGTCGGCACCGGCGCGGACCCGGGCGGCGCGGGCGTCACGCACGTCCACTGGCCGCCGCGCAGCGCGGCGACCTTGGGCAGCTCGCAGTGGATCGCCGGCGGCTTGCCGGTGGGGCCGACGAAGTCGACCTGGTCGAGCCACCCGAGGAGGCGCCGCCCCGCGAACGGGTCCTTCGGATCGATGAAGACGACGAGGTACCACCCCTTGCGGACGGCGATCTTGTCCACCGACGTCCCCGGAGGGAGCGCCGCGACGACCGCGCCCTGGCCCGCGCCGGCCTGCGTGCGCGCGCTGCTGGCCGCGAGGCGCGTGACGCCGAGCACGTGGTCGACCGGCTGCTCGTCGGGGTAGCGCGTGATGTCCCCGTCGTTGTCCGCGGTGGGGCCGACGTTCGTGCCCGCCGCGTCGCTGCCGCCGAGGCTGAAGTCGCTGCCCGGGCCGCCGTCCCCGGTCGAGAGGTGGAACGGCTTGCACCCCGCGGCGGCGTACGCGACGGCGAGAAGGGCGACCCACGATGCGCGGCGCATGTTCCTACCGGTGTTCCGCGGCAAGCAGCGCTGTCATACGCCCGCCGGGAGGGACGTCAACCACCGCGCGACGATGGCGTGCCCTTCCTCGAGGAGCGCCAGCGACGTCGATTCGTTCTTCTGGTGGGCCTGCGCGTTCTCGCCGGGGCCGAAGTTCACCGCCGCGATGCCGCGGGCGGCGAACCGCGCGACGTCGGTCCACGCGCGCTTCGGCTCGACCGCGCGGACGCCGGCGCGGACGAGCGCCTGCACGAGCGGGTGGCTCGCCGACGGCGGAGCGGACGGCGAGACGTCGGTGAAGTCGACCCGCGCGCCGTCACCCAGGATGCCCCGGAGGTCGGCGAGGGCCTCGTCGACGGTCCGGTCGGGCGCGAAGCGATGGTTCACGTTGAGGACGAACTGGTCGGGCACGACGTTGCGGCCCCGCCCGCCGTCGCGCGCCTGCGTGACCGTGGTGGCGCCGCGGTAGGGCAGGCCCTCGACGACGCTCTCACGCGGCACGAGGGCCGCGAGCCGGGCGAGCAGGTCCGCGGACTTCGTGATGGCGTTCTCCCCTTCCCAGGGGCGCGCGCTGTGCGCCGTGCGGCCCTCGAAGGTGACCGTCGCGTGGATGCTCCCCATGCACCCGAGGTGGAGCTTGTTGTCCGACGGCTCGAGGCACACCGCGAGGTCGACCGAGCCGAGCTCCGGGTCCTCCGCGAGCACCGGGCCGAGCTCGTTCTCGGCGAAGGGCCCCTCCTCGCGCGCGTAGAAGACGAGCGTCAGGTCGCAGGCGAGCCGGGCGAGGTCCGCCTTCTCGACGAGCTCGAGCATCACCGCGAGGCCGCTCTTCATGTCGCTCGCGCCGGCGCCGAAGCAGCGGTCCCCGTCGAGGCGCGCGGGGCCGTTCTCGGTCCGCACCGTGTCGAGGTGGCCGGCGAGCGCGATGCGGGGGCCGCGGCCGCGCGTGACCGGGACGACGATCGAGTCGCCGTAGCGCCGCACCGGGGTCGCGAGCGGGAGCGCGGCGACGCGAGCCTGCACCGCGTCGCAGAGGGCGCGCTCCTCGCCGATGGGCGACGGGATCGCGCAGAGCCAGAGCAGCGTCTCGGCGATGGTCACACCGGCACCGCGAAGTCGCGGAGCGCGGCGTTGAGGCTGACCTTGCGATCGGTGCTCGGCGAGCGCTGCCCGATGACGAGCGCGCACGGCACCTGGAACTCGCCGGCGGGGAACTTCTTCGCCCGCGTCCCGGGGATGACGACGCTGCGCGGAGGGACCAGCCCGCGGCTCTCGACGGGCTCTGGACCGCTGACGTCGAGGATGAGCGTCGACGACGTGAGGACGACGCCGGCGCCGATGACCGCCTCGCGGCCGATCCGCACGCCCTCGACGATGACCGCGCGCGAGCCGACGAACACGCCGTCCTCCACGATGACCGGCTGGGCGCTCGGCGGCTCGAGGACGCCGCCGATTCCCACGCCGCCCGCCAGGTGGCAATCGCGGCCGATCTGCGCGCACGAGCCGACGGTGGCCCAGGTGTCCACCATGGTCCCCGCGCCGACGCGCGCGCCGATGTTGACGAAGCTCGGCATGAGGATGCACCCCGGCTCGAGGAACGCCCCGAACCGCGCGATGGCCGGGGGCACGACGCGGACGGTCGGATCGAGGTCGGTCTTGACCGGGATCTTGTCGCGGAACTCCAGGGGACCGACCTCCATCTTCTCGACCTTCCGGATCACGAAGTAGAGGAGGATGGCCTCCTTGATCCACGCGTTCGTCGTCCACTCGCCGCCGTCTTCCGCGGGCGGGGAGGCGACGCGGAGCTCCCCCCGGTCGAGGGCGTGCAGCGTCCCCTCGATGGCGGAGTGGTGGTCGGGATCGGCGAGCAGCTTGCGGTCGGCGAAGGCGGCTTCGACGCGAGGGCGGAGCGACGCTTCCGTGGTCATGGCCCCGAAAGCTCGGACGACGCGCGCCGCCTGTCAACCGGCGGGACACGGGAGGCTGAGCGTGCCGCGGCGCTCGTCGAGCTCGAAGGTGGCGCCGATCTGCTCGGCGACCCGGCGAGCCGCGCCGGCGGTGGGCGGGACGGCGGGGAGGACCCGCATGGCCAGCGACGGGTGCGCCCCGTCGGACGCGGTGGCCGCCTCGACGGTGAAGGTGGCCCGGGTCGAGGTGCAGCGCGCCCGCACGACGACGTCGGCGGTCCCGGCGGCGTCGATGGAGGCGATGAGGAGCCCGAGGAGCGGCCCGACGACGTAGGGGTCGGCGTGGAGGGTGCAATCGGGCGCCGCCTCGTCGAACTTCACCGCGAGCTCGCGCCCACGACCCGGACCGGAGAGGCGGACGGTCTCGCGCACGAGGCGGTGGACGTTGATGTCGGTGGGGA